>JBMOHG010000485.1:0-2807 GCA_049317965.1 Paludibacter sp. | reverse complement strand
TGCGATTTAGCTTTTTTTAACGCTCTCCCTCTTGGACTTGAACCAAGGACCCTCTGATTAACAGTCAGATGCTCTAACCGACTGAGCTAAGGAAGAATTCGGTTGTACATTTTTTTCAAATGCGTTGCAAAAGTAATGGTTTTTACTGAAATATGCAATATCTTTGTACAAAAATTTAAAATATATTTATGAAAAAGATATTAGGAATGGGTAATGCCCTGACAGACATTTTATTGCAGATTGATAATGATGAAGTTTTATTGGCGTTGAACCTACCTAAAGGCAGTATGCAGTTGGTTGACGACCAAATTTCAACAAAAATTGGGAATGCTTTAAACAAGTATGCAAAAAAAATGGCTACCGGTGGATCGGCATCTAATACTATAAATGGCATTACCCGTCTGGGTTTAACTGCTGGGTTTGTTGGAAAAATTGGAAATGATGAAGTTGGACATTTTTTTACAAACGATTCTATATTAAATGGAGTAACACCGCATTTATTTCTGAGCGAAACTCCTTCCGGGCATTGTACTGTTTTAGTTTCACCAGATGGTGAACGTACTTTGTGTACTTTTTTAGGTGCTGCATGTGAATTGTTAGCCACCGATTTAAAACTTGAAATGTTTCAGGGTTACGATATTTTCCATATTGAAGGTTATTTGGTACAAAACCATGAATTAATTCGTACGGCGGTAAAATTGGCAAAAGAAGCTGGTCTGCAAGTGTCAATTGATCTGGCTAGTTATAATGTGGTAGAAGCTAACCTTGATTTTCTATACGAAATTATCAATGAGTATGTCGATATAGTTTTTGCAAATGAGGAGGAAGCCCGCGCATTTACCGGCAAAGAGCCAGAAGAAGCGTTAATTCATATTTCAAATCACTGCGATATTGCTGTAGTCAAAATAGGAAAAGAAGGTTCGCATATTAAATCGGGTGATAAATCTGTCACAGTTCAGCCCCGATTGGCAAATTGTATTGATACTACAGGTGCCGGTGATTTATATGCGGCTGGATTTTTATATGGATTAGCATGTAATTATCCACTCGAAGTATGTGGACAAATCGGATCACTTGTTTCTTCCAATGTTGTGGAAGTATTGGGTGCAAAAATGACAGATCAGGTTTGGAAATCAATTCATGCTGAAATAGAGAGAATAGTTGCATTAATCAATTTGAAATAAATGTTGTACAATCAACTTATAAACATGGAAACGAATGTTTAAATCCATCAAATTGTACACATCCATTGTAATGGCAATGGTTTTTTGGTCATTTTCGTTTATTTGGACGCGTGTTGCTATTTTATCGTTTCCACCTATGACTCTTATCACTCTGAGATTAATAATCGCTTCAGCATTGTTATTTTTAGTCGCAATCTTTAGTGGTAAATTTCAAAAATTACGACGAAAAGATTTAAAATTATTTTTGCTGTTGGCTTTTTTTGAGCCGTTTTTATACTATGTGGGTGAAACTTTTGGATTAACAATGGTTGAATCGACATTGGCTGCAGTAATCGTATCTACTATTCCACTTTTTGCACCAATTTTAGCTTTTTTGATTTTGAGAGAACGTATTGGGTGGGCAAATATTCTCGGTATTGTAATTTCTTTGATTGGCGTTTTCTTTGTTATTTACCAACCCGGTGGAGGCTTCACAACAAATCCATGGGGAGTGGCTTTATTGTTTTTGGCCGTATTTGCAGCTATTTGTTACGCCACCACTTTACGTAAAATATCTACTTACTATTCAACATTTAACGTGATTTTTTATCAAAGTTTTATTGGACTCTTCTTTTTTATTCCAACTTTTTTTCTTACTGATTTCCCTACAATATCTTCAATTCAAATATCCAATGAATCGTTTGTGGCATTGATAATGCTTTCGGTTTTTGCATCAGTAGTTGCATTTGTACTGTTTGCAGGCGCTGTGAGGGAAGTAGGAGTGACCCGAACAAATGTATTTGTCAATCTTATTCCTGTTTTTACAGCAATACTATCATGGTTAATTTTAGACGAAATAATCACAATTGGTAAATGGTTTGGTATCCTGATCGTTGTACTTGGTTTGTTTATTAGTCAATGGGGAAAATTAAACATGAAAAAAATCAGAGATATTTGATTTGTTAATCAAGAAGTAGAACATGAGATTTATTTCAGATTACTTTTATTGAAAATTGAAGCCGGAATTTTTGAATCCAATTCAATTTCCTGAATTGTCATTTTTGTTCCATCACCATCCTTAAGCATATCCTTGTAAATCATTGTTTTGGGAAACCAACGACCTTGTATTTTTTGTACATCAGACAATGAAGTTCTTTTCAATAATTTTCCACTTTTTGCATACATTTCAATTTTCAGTGGAACAAATTTTTCCTGATCAATCCACATTTTCTGTGAAAAGTAATTTACATCCACAATTATAGCCGTCAGTGTTACTACCCAACATTTTTGTCCATCAATTACTTCTTCATTTGTTACATTTGCCTTATATTGTTCCAAAAGCGGTGTGTCGTTCATTACATCTTCGTACGACATATCGCTGCCCATCACCGATTGACGCAACATGTGACCCGAAATTTGAACTGAACGGTCGGTAGTAGGTGAGTAAATCCACAGTTGATTCTCAAGTTTGAGCATTTTTGTTCCTTTTTCGCGTGCCGGTGCCAAATACTCTGTAAAAGCTTTGTTATCACCTTCGCTGTAAGTTTTCGAAACCATTGTTCGTGTTGATCTCAAACCTGCAATTTCCATTTTTGCAGTCATTATTCGGGATTTTGCCGACATATTATTATCAACTTTGTCGAG
>JBMOHG010000484.1:0-2810 GCA_049317965.1 Paludibacter sp. | reverse complement strand
TTATTTAATTCAAGTATATCATATAGATATTCCTTATATTTTACTTCTATATACCTTACTAATGTTGATAAGATATATCTATATAGAATAGTTGTAATAAGATTAATTTAATTACCTTTGTTTAGATAATATGCTACGGCAATGGTAGCTTTAAGCACAGAAGCAGACAAGTTAAAACCCCCACTAAAATATACAATTATGGCAAGAATGAAGAATTTTATGCAAATGACTGGCTCTATGGCCATGGTAAGCATGTACACCATGCAAGGACACGATGATGTAATTATTCGCACAAAAGGTGGTCCAAACAAGTACCAGATTAAAACAAAACCGCAGTTCGAAAAAGTGCGACGTAACAATAGCGAATGGAGTGGTTGTACTAAAATGGGTAGCCAGATAAGATCGTCGTTTAAGCCAATGAACAAGTTGGAAGATTATCCGTTAACAGGTGCTCTAAATGCTATTTGCAAGCAAATACAAAAACTCGATACTGAAAGCGAACATGGAAAACGTGCTGTTTTACTCTCGTTGCATAAAAGTATGTTGCAAGGTTTCTCTTTTAGTCGGAAGCAGGTGCTCGAGACTGTGCTGAGGGTGCAAATTAACACAACGCTCGACAGAACCGCAGGTGCTGCCACCATCGAGATACCGGCTGTAAATACAGGGTTGAACCTATACAATTTCAGAAATTTGCCCTACTATCGTATTTTAGGTACTTTAAGTGGTGTGTGCGATATGGTTATTGACGAAGATGGCAAGAGTTACAAACATGCCAATTATAACTATTGTGATAAAATAAAAGGGATATTCGAAAGTCAATGGCTACCTACTACGGGGATTCAACCTGCATTACAAATCGATCTGTCATATCCGCTATTCGAAAACCCCATCCCCGAAGATGTAACTTTACTCCTCACTATGGGGATTGAATTTGGCAAAAAAGGATATGGCGATATTACAGAGTCGGTAAAATATGCCGGAACAGGTAAGATTTTGAGGGTAGGGTGAGGATTTAATTAATAGTTGATAATTAACGGATAATAATTTATATTTCTAATACCATTCTTGAAAAACATGTTTTTAAACATACATTTTAAAATAGTACTAATTAATCATTTCATCGTGTAATAACTAAAATCACACCAAATGGAAGTAGACATCTTAAAATCCTACATCAAGGAATTGCGCAAAGGCTCACACAAAGCCTTTAATGCAATATATGATATGTATGCCGACAAGCTTTACGGGTTTGCATTTTCGCATACTAAATCCAAAGAAATGTCCAATGATATAGTTCAGGATACATTTTTGAAGCTTTGGGCTATGCGAGAGACCATTTCTACTGAAGGTTCATTACAATCGTTGCTATTTACCATGTCCTATCACAAAATGATAGATACATTTCGGGCACAGATAAACAAAGTAGAGTTTGAAGATTATATTGAATATTGCGAATACACCGATTTTGAAGACAATGTAATAGAGAAAAAACTGTATTATGATGACTTTATGAAAGCATTTAAAACATGTAAAAATCTTTTGCCACATCGCCAATTAGAAATTTTTGAAATGAGCCGCGAGTATGGAAAATCTATTGAGGAGATAGCATTAGGAATGAAAATATCGGAACAAACTGTAAAAAACCAACTCACTTCGGCTTTAAAAACAATGAGAACCGAACTCGCAAAATTCAATTTATTGTATCTGTTACTTTTCGAAATATGTTTTATAGCATAAAAATAGAATGGTACTAAAATTCAAACTGATCGTGTAACAAACAACAAAGAATAAAAATGGAAAACTATATTATCAAGCTTTATAAAAAATATCTGTATGGAATCATCAAAAAAGATGAGTTTCTAGAAATGCGGCATGAAATAAACAATGCAAAGTTTTCTCAGTTGACAAATTTGCTCGAAGAGGAATGGAATGAAGATATGTCATCTGAAGTTCTTGCAGAAAAAGATAAAGAGGAAATCCGTTCCAATCTTGATTTTTATATTGAATGTGACAAAAAAATGTTGTTTCGCAAACGTAAGATGCAAATTGCAGCCGTTTTAATACCTTTTGTTTTTGTTCTATCAGCTTTATTTTATAATTATCAACCAGCCAAAGAGCAGAAAGATTTTGTGGTGGTGGTAAAACAGGGCAACAGGGCAACGGTTACTTTGCCCGATCAGTCGAAAGTCTGGATGAACTCAAATAGTAAATTAGTATATAATATAGGTAAGAATAATTCACGTGAAGTAAAACTTACTGGAGAAGCATTCTTCAAAGTGTTCAAAGATAAAACCCGACCGTTTATTGTATCGGCTAATAATATAAATGTGGAAGTGATGGGAACTTCTTTTAATGTAAAAGCCAGATTAGGTTCAGATATCGTTGAAACTTCATTGATAGAAGGTAGTGTGAAGCTTACAGGCAATGATTTATCACAAGATTATTTTTTGAAACCGAACGAGAAAGCAATTTATTCTAATTCGTTGAAAAGTATTAAGATTGAGGCTACTGACAATGAAGTGGAAACTGCATGGAAGGACAATAAACTTCAATTCAAATCGGAACGATTTGGCAGCGTGGTAAAGCGTTTGGAAGAATGGTATGGAGTTAAAATTATATCCAAATGTCCGAATATTGAAAATGACCTGATAAGTGGTGCATTTAAGGGCGAAAGTTTGGAAACCGTGTTGGAAACTTTTCGAATTCAATACAACATTCGGTATAATAATCAAGGGGATACGGTGGTGGTTTTGTATAATTAGGGTCTGCTGAAAAACGGCAAACTGATTGTTAGTCAATATTATATAGTT
>JBMOHG010000483.1:0-2813 GCA_049317965.1 Paludibacter sp. | reverse complement strand
ATTATTGCGGTTTAAGTAACCCCCTGCCCCCTAATAGGGGTTCAAAGACCAAGTAAATATAATAGGTATTATACAAGTTGTAAATATTTGATGTATCGAATTTTACATTTTAAAACAAAGAAATGGAACGCTGATAAACGCTGATTTAGCGGATTTGAACTGATAAAATATAAATACGGATCAATAAACGGATTTTATCACCGATAAATCGGTGCTGATTTTAATATCCAAGTCTTTATCCTCTCGCCAAAGGCGAGATATAATCCGTTTTTAATCCACTAAATCAGCGTTCTATTCTTAAAGCATTTGAACTTATTTAATCTCTAATCAATAAGATTATTTTTTTAATAATTTACAACTAACAATTTATATTATGTCAGAAAAAACATTAATAATCAAAGGAATGAGCTGCGGACATTGTTCGGCTCGTGTAGAAAAAGTGCTTAACGCAATTGATGGTGTAGAAGCAAAAGTAGATTTGGACAAAAATTCGGCAACTTTGAAACTGTCGAAAGAAATAAGTGATGAAACATTGAAAACCGCCGTTGATAATATTGGTTATGAGGTGGTGGATGTGAAATAAAGATTTTAAAGTAATTTTACAAAAAAGGAGAGCAAAAGCTTTCCTTTTTTGTTAGATAACAAATAGTGTCCGATAAAAATTTGAAGCATTTTTGCAAAACCCATTTATATCTAATTTTCAATGAAATTGAGTTATTAAAGGCTTACTTTTCGCACTTCTGCCTCTTTCCGCCTTGGAGAAAAAGCGTGAAAAAAATTATCGAAGAGAAGCGTTAAAAAGCCGTCCCTGTTTGAGCGACGAAGGAGCGAGTTTGGACGGGTTTAGCGTAACGCAGATAATTTTTAGCTTTTTATCCACAGCGGCGGCCTTTTTTGTTTACTTTTTGGGGCTGTAGCAAAAAAGTAAAAGCCTGTCCGGCTTGAGGACAATAAAAAGATTTTTATCGCACAACAGTATTTGATAACACATAAAATTCAGTACTTTTGTTTTTTACTGAAATAGTGGATTATGGAAATAGGTTTTTTGATTTTGGGTATTTTGGCTGGTGTAATGTCCGGCTTGTTTGGTATTGGCGGCGGAATAGTAATGGTTCCTATGCTTGTTGCTGTTTTTGGGTTAGATTTGCTTGATGCCAATGCCACTTCGTTGGCTGCTATGCTTTTGCCGGTTGGTGCATTTGGAGTTTATAATTATTATAAAGCTGGTTTCATAAAAGTCCACGATTCGCTCTGGATTGCGCTGGGTTTATTTGGAGGTTCTTTTTTTGGTGCGAAACTGGCCGTATCGGTTGATGTGGGATTGCTTTCAAAGTTTTATGCTGCCATTTTATTGTATGTAGCCATTGGATATTTTGATATACCAGCACTTTTATCTCGTAAAAATGGGAAATCAATCACTCAACCTATTTCCGAAACAAAAATAAATCATACTTTCTGGAAATTTATTATCGTAGGGCTTTGTGCAGGTGTTTTTGCCGGACTATTTGGTAAAGGTGGTGGTTTGGTTATTGTCCCGGTGTTGATAAAACTATTTCATTACGATGCAAAAGCAGCAACAGCCACTTCGCTTGCAGCACTTCAACTGCCCGTAGGACTGCCCAGCGTAATAGTTTATGCCAATGGTGGACATTTGAATTTTCTTTATGCCGGACTTATAGCCTTCGGAATACTTATTGGTGCATTTTTTGGTTCCAAGCTTGCATTAAACCTTTCTACTTCTGTTTTCAAAAAAATATATGCCCTCTTTTTGTTGGGAGTGGCTGTGTATATGGTAGTGAAATATATATAAACTAGAAGTAAAAAAAATGAGCCAATCGAAAACAATTTTGCTTTTCGATTGGCCCTAGTCCAACCGCATTTATCATTTATTAGATGTTCATAAGTTGGACGCTTGGTTGGTGGGATTTTCTTTTAATCCCACCGTTTGTATTCTTTGGATTTTTAATCCAATCCCTCGCAGGCTCACTTTTGTAAAGTTTGCCAAATCAAAACCAACTAATCGGTTGAAATTCAGAAATGATTTTTAGCCGATTTTGTTACTCACAAACAATATTTAAATGATTTTTGTTATTCATTCAAAAGAAGTTTGTACATTTGCATTATCAACTTTAAATGAAGAAATAATATGATACATACGGTTAGAATAAATGATAATACTCCTAACGGAAAACGTATTGTTGAAGAGTTACGTAGCAACTTTAAGGATGTTGAGTTTATTGGTTCTACAATAAACACTGTTGTTCCGGAGGGATATATAACAGGTGATGAATTCCGTAAAAATGTGAAGTCGAGAATTTATAAGCATTATCAGGAAAATGGTCTTATTTAGCCATTTGGCAGAGAATGATTTGTCAAGTATTTTTATCGGGCTATCTTTATGGAAAAAGCATCCTTTAGAATTTGAGCATGTTGAAAAATATGTTGATGATATTGTTGATGCATGTGAAAATCTTGATAAAACTTCCTATCATGCAAATGTTCATTTTGAAATTCATAAACAATATGGTAAGAAAGTTTATCGTTATAATAGGAATAAAAGTACAACTTGGTATATTATCTACGATATCGAATTAGCATCAAATACAATTTACATTCAGCACATTACTTCCAATCACGTTACGATTTCCAAATAAGAATTACCCATGCTGGCGCACATTTGCAATGTGTGCCAATACAAAAACCCAGTCCAACCGCATATATCATTTATTAGATGTTCATAAGTTGGACGCTTGGTTGCTGGGATTTTCTTTTAATCCCACCGTTTGTATTCTTTGGATTTTTAATCCAATCTT
>JBMOHG010000482.1:0-2824 GCA_049317965.1 Paludibacter sp. | reverse complement strand
TCATTTGGAACCTATAATATGGGAAGAAATCTGACGGTGTATTTCGAAGGTCAGGAAAAGGATTTGTTTCGCACTTCGTTTGGAGCTTTGACCCTCAACTACAAACCGGTAAAGGATATGAAATTGAGTTTGCTGGCATCTGCTTTTAATACAAATGAGAATGAAACGTATGATATTTTGGGTGAATATGTGCTGAGCGAAGTAAAAATGGATTTGAATGCCGAAAACAAAAAAGGTGAATCGTTGGGGGTTGGAAAATACCACGAACATGCCCGCAATCGCTTGAATGCAACCGTTGCCAATATTGCACATTTGGGAGAATTTGATAAGGAAAATCACAAATTGAAATGGGGTTTGAATTTACAAACCGAAATAATTTCCGACAAAATAAGTGAATGGGAATGGAGAGATTCTGCTGGTTATTCACTTCCTTTCAGCGATAAGCAGGTAAATTTATTTTACAATATGAAAGCTTCTAATGTGCTGACTACAATGCGTACAACCGCTTTTTTTCAGGATACTTATAAATGGAAGTCTGAAGCAGGAACGTTTTCATTTACAGGCGGTTTGCGTGCGAACTATTGGTCATTCAACAAAGAATTATTGGTAAGTCCACGTTTATCAGTTTCATATTTACCACATTGGAAACGCGATTTTAGCTTCCGATTTGCCACCGGTGTTTATTATCAGGCACCATTTTACAAAGAAATTCGTGACACACTTTCCGATGCATTGGGAAATGTAGATATTAATCTGAATTCAAATATCAAAGCGCAACGTACTGTTCATTTTGTGTTGGGTGGCGACCATTATTTTCGTGCCTGGGGCCGACCATTTAAGTTTACTTCAGAAGCTTATTTAAAATTAGCCGACCGTGTGATTTCTTATTCTGTTGATAATGTGCGCATTCGTTATTCCGGAAAAAATGATGCAAAAGCCTATACTGCCGGTGTAGATTTTAAACTTTTCGGCGAATTAGTTCCGGGTACCGATTCGTGGATTAATCTTTCGTTAATGGATTCGAAAGAAGATATTATTGGTGATTCGTACATAAATCATACTTACGACGAATCGGGAAAAATCCTAACATCCGAAACCGTTTATCCCGGTTGGGTTTCGCGCCCCAGCGAACAACGCTATACTTTTTCAATGATGTTTCAGGATTATTTACCCAACAATCCAAAATACAAACTTCAGTTGAAATTTATATGGTCCGATGGGTTACCTTTTGGACCTCCACGAAATCCTCAATTTAGAGCTGCCTTCCGTTCTCCTTCCTATCGTCGTGTTGATATAGGAGCTTCACGGGTATTGGTGAGTGGCACAGACAAAGTGTTGGACAAACCATGGTTGAAACATGTAAAAAATATCTGGCTGAATTTGGAAGTTTTCAATATGCTGAATTTCAAAAATGTGAATTCATACTATTGGGTAACTGATATTTACGGACAACAAATGTCGGTTCCAAATTATCTTACCGGACGCCAGTTAAATCTCAAAATTATGGTGGATTTAAAGTAGGAAGCCTGATTTTCATTGACTATTGTTAGTTGATTGATTTGTTACAACGCATTATTCCTTTTTTTATCGGGTAAATTTCACTAATTTTGCAGCGAAATAAATCAAAATCAGTTTATATATTTTTACTTGTCTGCAAATAGTACATGTTAACCATCTAACTTGTAACTTGTAACTTGTAACTTGTAACTTGCAATTTATGCCACACACATCTCAGCGGGGGCAAGCAATGCCCGAATCACCTATTCGTAAATTAGTTCCATTGGCTGATAAAGCCAAGGCACGCGGTATTAAAGTATATCACTTGAACATCGGTCAACCCGATTTGAAAACACCCCAAGTGGCGTTGGATGCCATTCGGAATATTGATCGTACTGTGCTCGAATACAGTCCTAGTGATGGAATCAAAAGCCTGAGAACCAAACTGGCGGCATATTATCACACTTTCAATATCGATGTTACCGAGGAAGATATAATTATTACTACAGGAGGTTCTGAAGCTGTGAATTTTGCTTTTATGAGCTGTCTTGATCCGGGCGACGAAATTATTGTTCCAGAGCCAGCTTATGCTAATTATACAGCTTTTGCTATTGCTGCCGGTGCTGTGGTTCGTCCCGTGGTGTCAACTATCGAAGAAGGCTTTTCGTTGCCACATATCGATAGATTTGAAGAATTAATTACACCAAAAACGAAAGGTATTCTGATTTGTAATCCGAATAATCCAACAGGTTATTTGTACACTCGTTCGGAGATGAACCAAATCAGAGATATCGTTAGAAAATACGATTTGTATCTGTTTTCAGATGAAGTTTATCGTGAATTCTGTTATACCGGTGCACCATATATTTCCGCATTTCATTTAGATGGAATTGAAGACAATGTAGTGTTGATTGATTCTGTATCAAAACGTTACAGCATGACCGGTGTTCGTATTGGTGCATTAGTAATTAAGAATAAGGAAGTTAGAAAAAATGTAATGAAGTTCTGTCAGGCGCGTTTAAGTCCACCATTATTGGGGCAGATTGCTTCGGAAGCAGCAATGAATACAGCACCGGAATACATGCTCGAAATGTACAACGAATATGTTGAACGCAGGAAATTTCTGATTGACGGTTTGAATCGAATCCCCGGTGTTTATTCTCCAATTCCAATGGGTGCATTTTATACCGTGGCAAGGTTACCGGTTGATGATGCTGATAAATTTTGCTCATGGTTACTTTCCGATTTTGAATTTGAAGGTTATACAGTAATGATGGCACCTGCATCAGGTTTTTATACCATCGATGGCATGGGAAAAGACGAAGTC
>JBMOHG010000481.1:0-2826 GCA_049317965.1 Paludibacter sp. | reverse complement strand
ACATATTCAGATTGGGTTTTATTGCAGGATTATACATTTCCCTGTTTTTAAAACCACCATAATTAAATGTGCGGGCAATACCAATTGCACCCATAGCATCCAATCTGTCGGCATCCTGCACAATATCTAGTTCCAACGATTTAAATAGTTGTAATTCACCGCCTCCTTTAAATGAAATATTGTTGATAATATTTTCAACATGAACAATAATCTGTTCATCCACACCTACATTACACAAAAACTCACGCGCTTTTCTGGGACCAACTTCCTCATTTCCCCCATGAAATTTAGAATCGGCAATGTCATGGAGCAATGCACTAAGCTCAACAACCAATAAATCTGCATTTTCGGTTGATGAAATACGCTTCGACAATTGCCAGACTCTGTAAATATGCCACCAGTCATGTCCACCTTCAGCACCATTCAAAGTGAATTTTACAAAGTCTATTGTTTGTTGAATTATTGTTTCCTGATTCATTTTTTTTATGCTTTATTCTACTCTATCAGTATTAAATATTGACCTAAAACAGGATACAAAAGGGAATTTTCAAAACGATTGCATATCACACAGCCTTTTATAATAGCCATCAAGTTCAATCAGTTCATCGTGTTTGCCACGTTCTACAATTTTTCCTTCGTGAAGCACACATATTTCGTCGGCACGTTTTATTGTCGAAAGGCGATGAGCCACCACTAAAGTAGTGCGATTGCGCATAAGATTTTCGAGTGCTTCCTGCACCATTTTTTCCGATTCGGTGTCCAATGCCGAGGTGGCTTCGTCAAGAATTAAGATGGGTGGGTTTTTCAGAATGGCACGAGCAATACTCACCCGTTGTCGTTGTCCGCCTGAAAGTTTGCTCCCACGGTCACCAATGGTCGATTCGTAACCATTATCGGTAGCCATTATAAACTCATGTGCATTGGCTATTTTTGCTGCTTCTATAACTTGTTCCAATGTGGCAGTTTCAACTCCAAAAGCAATATTATTGAAAAAAGTATCGTTAAATAAAATAGCTTCTTGATTTACATTGCCCATCAATGAACGAATATCATGCGTTTTGTAATCCTTGATATTTACGCCATCAATCATTACTTTTCCTTTCAGAGGGTCGTAATAACGCGGAAGTAAATCCACCAAAGTAGATTTTCCTGAACCTGATTGTCCTACCAAAGCTACCGTTTTTCCTTTTGGGACTACCAAATTGATATCTTTTAGTACCCAGTCGGTTTGATATTTGAAACTTACACCTTTAAATTCAATTTTATCATTAAATGGATTCAAGGTCTGTGGATGTTCGGGATTTTTTATGGTATTTTCGCTCATTAAAATTTTATCAACTCTTTCGAGCGAGGCCAACCCTTTTTGAATACTATACGATGCTCTTGATAATTCTTTGGCCGGTGCAATAATGCTGTAGAAAATCACGATAAAATAAATAAATTCGGCAGCTCCAATGGAACTATTGTTGGCAACAATAAGTACACCACCAAACCATAATAAAATGGCGATTACCACCGTGCCAAGAAACTCACTTACAGGATGTGCCAAATTATATCGACGATTCAGTCGATTAAAAGTTCGGCGTGACTTTTCGTTTAAAATGCCGAATCGTGCTTCAAGTTTGCTTTCTGCATTAAATGCTTTTACTACTCGTAAGCCTCCAAGAGTTTCTTCTATTTGCGATAGCAATTCGCCGGTCTGCTCCTGCCCTATTGTAGAACGACGTTTTAGTGATTTGCCAATTTTGCCGATTAAATAACCACTAAAAGGCAATAAAATAAGC
Organism: Paludibacter sp.; assembly: GCA_049317965.1. Classification (GTDB taxonomy): domain Bacteria; phylum Bacteroidota; class Bacteroidia; order Bacteroidales; family Paludibacteraceae; genus Paludibacter. Next base: position 1,042 of record JBMOHG010000481.1, on the reverse strand, counting down.
ACCACAATAGTTAATGGCCAACTCATGGCAAACATTACACCCAAATAAATAAGAATCATAATCGGGTTTTTAAATACCATATCAAGCGAACTCATAATGGAAGCTTCCACTTCGCCTACATCGCCTGTCATTCTGGCCATAATATCACCTTTTCGCTCATCGGTAAAAAAACCTATTGGAAGATTAATGACCTTTTTATAAAGTTGATTTCTTAAATCGCGTAACACACCTGTGCGGATTGGAATCATAAAATAAGACCCAAAATACGATGAACCTGTTTTTAAGGCAGTCATCAATACCAGAAATAATCCCAAGTAAAGCAAAGCAAGATTGGGCCCAACCTGCTCTATCATTAACTCAATAGAATAATAAAGGTTATTTTTAAGTGCGGCAATAATTTCTTTCAGTCCATCGCTCCATGCCCAAACGATATACACTTTATCTACTTGTTGCAATTTAAAAAGTATTTGCAAAACAGGTATTATTGCTCCGAACGAAAACAAACTGAACACAGTAGACAGCATGTTGAACAACAAGCTTAGAAAAACGTATTTTTTATAGGGCGGAATAAACCGCTTGAGAAGTGTTATAAATTTGAACATTGGAAGCTAGTGATTTGAGATTAATGATTAGTGATTAGTCAAAAACCAATACTAATTTAGTTCCCCGCAATTTATCCCGCCAACAGCGGGAGGTGTTAGGGGTTGTTATTATACCCCGGTATAATTTCTGGGTGTAATGCGTCTTAACTCTTCTTTCACCGATTGACTAACATCCAATGTTTCCACAAAATCACGAATTGATTTTTCGGTAATGCCTTCGTTGGTTCGTGTGAGCGATTTCAAAGCTTCGTAAGGCGAAGGATATGATTCACGGCGCAAAATAGTTTGAATTCCCTCAGCAACTACCGCCCAGGTATTATCCAAATCGCGATAAATAGCTGGTTCGTTAAGTAATAATTTGCTCAGCCCTTTCAGAATACTTTGGGTAGCAATCATTGTATGTGCAAATGGGACACCAATATTTCTCAAAACAGTACTGT
>JBMOHG010000480.1:0-2837 GCA_049317965.1 Paludibacter sp. | reverse complement strand
CAACTTCAGACTAATGTTTCTTCCCATATTATAAACTCCGGTTTTTCCAGTTACATTATTGACAGCAGCATATTTTAGCCGGCTCAAATGACTTTGGTAGGCAATGTCTGCCAGATTGCTTCCATTGATATAGAGAGAACAAATCGTCTTCTTTTTTATAACAATATCACCCCCAATACTTGCATTGAGTAATGTATAGGCAGGAGTTTTTGTTTCTGTATTGAATGCTGAATAAACCTTGTCCTGCTTGAAGTAATATTCTAAACCCAAAGATACAAAACAGTTTCTTAAATGCTGACCTACTTTGTCAATATCTGCTCTAATGTCCGATTTCCATTTAGCACCAGGTGTAAAAGGCAAATACCTGGTAGAGTCAGATTGATGTTGAAGTTGAGCATTTACATACGAGAAACCGTTTTCGAAATGCAACCAATCCAATGGGTGAGGGTGGATGTCAATAGTTGCTTCGCCACCAATAAGTTGTGCATCACCCGAATCAAATTTGTATGCAGGAACACCGTTAGTAATAGAATCACCACCCATCACACTATTTAGTTTCCGTGAGAAAATATAGTTGGAAATGTTATTGGCAAACAAATTAATCTTTGCGCTAACATGTTCAGTATTATATCCCAACTCGTAATCCAACTGCAGGCTGCTTTCAGGTTTCAAATTTGGGTCACCAATCTCGTAGCGAATTGTTCCTTCATGCACCCCATTTGAACCTAACTCACTTATGTTCGGCGCACGAAACCCACGAGATAAATTCAGTTTAGTATTCCAGTTTTCGCTTAGTTGGTAAGTAGCTCCTAAACTTCCGCTAATGCCACCGAAATCAGTTGAAAATCCTGCAAATCGTTGACTTGAAGTCGCATCGGTTGCTGTTGTTTTTTCCCCTGCGGGATTTAAATACAAAGCGTCACCGGTTTCAAATCGTATATCGTAACGCAATCCACCACTGACATTTAATTTTCCCCAAGCTTTCTTACCAATTACAAACAACCCTGCATCAAACAGTCGATATTCAGGGACTAGAAATTCAATTCCTTTATTCAATGAGTTTTGATACATACCATTTGTTCCGAACGAAAACTCAAATCCGTTTTTTTCGGGTAAAAGATAATGTACATCGTAATTCACGGTATGAAGCAAGAAATACAAACCGTAATTGTTGGGAGTAAGCACATCGGCAAACTCTTGACGACGATTCTGTTGGTAACCAATAGTCGCTTTTAGACTTCCTTCGCCAATCAAGATATTGTTATTCCACACCGCTTTGTAATGTTTTATTTGCTGATAAGGTATCAGATGTTTGTACGACATAAAATCTGCATGAGTAGCAATGGCTTCGCCTTGCGTTCCATTTCCCAAATCTACAGGTTTGATAAATTGTCCGGTGGCACTGTCTCGGTCACCTTCCACAATACCGGGTGTGAGTTGATAAGTACTCAAAGTAAGGTGTGAGTATCCCCAGCAGTTACTTATGCCAAACAACCCTGAAACTGCATTTTCTCTAAACCCTGAATTGTACACGTAGCCATCTTGTTTGTTTTGATAAGTGTGAGCTTGTTTGTTGCTGTAACGCACATCCCACACAAAGGCTTTTTTGTGTCCCGCAAAATTGAGCGAGTAAGCCATCAAGCCATTGTTTGTTTGATAATTTGCGAATGCATTCAATCGCATTTTCCCTTGTGAAAGAATAGGAGCAGAGAAAAAATTAATTACTCCAGCCATAGCATCCGAGCCATACATCAAACTGGCAGGTCCTTTCAGAATTTCAACCCTACTAACTTCATTTTCGTCTATCTCAATCCCATGTTCATCTCCCCATTGCTGACCCTCCTGACGTACTCCATCGTTTACAACTACCACCCGATTATATCCCAATCCTCGAATCACAGGCTTTGAAATACCGCTTCCGGTGGTTATTTGTGATATGCCCGGTTGTGAACTAATAGCATCAATTAGATTAGAGGCTGATTGTTGTTGTAATTCCTTTTGAGTAATAATACTCATTGGAGTTGGCATTTTTATCATTTGCGTTGCTCCTGATTGTCCTGTTACCACCACTTCGTTTATTTCTACTACAGATTCAGTTAGTACTAAATCTTTCTTGTAGATAGTTTTCAAATCTATATTTTCAGCAATCATTTTATATCCCAAAGCTGAAATTTGAACTAGCATAGTCCGTTTTGGAAGATTGTCCAATGTATAATTTCCAACAGTATCTGTTACTGCTCCCGTTTTCAATTCGGGAAAATAAACGGTTACGCCAATTACAGGTTCTCCGTGGGTGTCGGTAATTTTTCCGTTTAGGTTTGTATGTTGATTTCCCATATTATCCGCCCAAATACTTGCAACGAGCAACAATGAGAAAAGAATAGATAGTATCTTTTTCATTTCAATATCTTTTTAAAATTAATGAATTCTCAATAACTTATTGCTACTGACGATATGAAATTTGTACTCTGATTTTCGGAGTACAACTAAACGCACTAAGTAAAATTTTGCTTAGTGATTTAGTTTTTTGTAATGAATAAAAGAGAAAATTATAGTGCAGGAGGTGCACGTAGTTGGAAAAGATGATAAGAATTATTGGCAAGACAAGCAACTGTACACGGTGTTTGCTCATTACTAGCAATCATAGTAGTTTGTGGAATGCTAATTTGTTTTTGTGGAATAAATGTGCAAAATTCAAAATCGCAAACCGGACAATCTTTGTAGTGATCTGTTGTTACAGCATGTTCGTGTTCAGTTGTACAAATGCCGTCTGAATGTTCATGATGAACAAAGAAGCTGTGTGCAGGTTTGATAAGCAATGAGCCGACAAACACCGC
>JBMOHG010000479.1:0-2846 GCA_049317965.1 Paludibacter sp. | reverse complement strand
TATGCAAAATAGGCAAGAATACCAACAATCAAACCACCAACAGTTGTAACCATAGCTTGATAAACACCTACTGTCAAAGTACTTAATTCTACATTTCCGGTAGAACTTTGAGTCATATTGAAGAAAGTGAGTACCATTCCTGTTACCGTTCCTAAAAAGCCCAACATAGGTGCTCCTCCCGAAATTGAAGCCATGATGACCAATCCTTTTTCGAGATTAGCTATTTCGAGGTTTCCAACGTTTTCGATGGCTACCAATACATCGTTCATGGGTCTTCCCAAGCGGCTAATCCCTTTTTCTACCATGCGCGAAGTTGGCGAATTGGTATCGCGACAAAGTTTTAATGCCGAATCAATTTTTCCTTCGTAAATATAATCTTTTATCCTGTTCATAAACGATTTATCTTCTTTCGAAGCTTGTTTTAGAACAACCATTCGTTCAATAAATAAATAAACTGCCAAAGCAAACATAACGACCAATACGTGCATTATGGGACCACCATATTGATACATATCCCATAAATTCATTTCTGTTTGCACTTTTGTTACATTAGAAGCAATGCCCGACGTGGCTTGTAAAATTAGCATTAAGTTCATAATCATATATTTATTTAATAATTTGTATGTTTTTTAATATTTCGTTATAAAATAAGAATTTTTTGAACGCAAAGTTGCAAAGATGCTAAGTCGCGAAGAAAAACTGAAAGTTTTTGTCTTTGCGTTCTTGCTTTTTTGATTGATTATAAGGTGTTTAAACCTTTGCGGCTTTGCGTTTATCTTTTTTGATTTGAATAATGACGAAAATTATTTAATAATGCTATTTAAAGTCCTATTTATCAAAATAATAATACTTTTTATAACAAACCATTGTTTTTAAATGTTCAATAAAACACTTGATGGACGTATAAGCAAATTTCGTACCGCTTTTTTTATAAAAACAGTATAAGAAATTTACGACAAACAATTAATTTCGCAATTTGCAAAAAAAACTGCTTTATATCAACTGTACTTTGTATTGTTTTATTGTGTTTTCGAGTCCAAAATATAGGGCATCGGCTATAAGTGCATGACCAATAGAAACTTCGTCGATGGCGGGAATGCATTGATGCAGATACTGAAGGTTTTCGAGGCTTAAATCATGTCCGGCATTCAGACCGAGTCCAAGTTTTTTTGCAAGTTTTGCTGCCGCCACAAAAGGTTCTACAGCCTTTTCTCTGTTTTTTGGATAATCAGTTGCATAAGGTTCTGTGTATAACTCCACACGATCAGTTCCAGTTTTTGCAGCGTATTCGATGTTTTTTAGATTTGTATCAACAAAAATGGAAACACGGATACCAGCACTTTGAAAATCGGCTACTACTTCTTTCAGAAACTCAAGATTTGTAACTGTATCCCAGCCGGCACTCGATGTAATTGCTTCAGGTGGATCGGGTACTAAGGTAACCTGATGGGGTTTTACCGATTTTACAAGTTTTATAAAATCGGGAGATGGGTAACCTTCAATGTTGTATTCGGTTTTCAGAATGGCACGCAAATCCCATACATCTGTAATCCGAATATGGCGTTCGTCAGGGCGAGGATGCACTGTTATACCTTCAGCTCCAAAACGCTCGCAATCTAATGCTACCTGACAGATATTAGGTACATTGCCACCGCGTGCATTACGTAAAGTAGCTATTTTATTGATGTTTACACTAAGTTTTGTCATTTTATAAATTGTTAATTTCAATTACTCCCATTAAATTTTGGATCTCAACTCAAACTGTTTGAGATTAGATATATAATAGGTTGTTTGAAAATCTTTGAAATTAAATCTCAAATTAAAACATTTGCAAGATTCATTTTCATTTAGTTCCTTTGCAAAGTAATTGAAAAGCTATAATTTGGGTACAAAAATAGCTAAAAATTATTGAAGGTAATCAGCGCTAAACTATCTTTCAATAATATTTAATCATTTATCAAACTGTAAATTGCTTAAAAGCTATTGTTTTAGGTACAATCATTAATTTTTACAATATGAGAATTGCCATTTTTGGAAATACATATAGAACTGTTATTTTATCACACATTAAGGTTCTATTTGAGCACTTTAGCGACAAAGGGGTTACATTGTTGCTCGACAATGAACTTTACGAATTTGTTCGTGATTTTGGAAATTGCAGCATGGATCATACCGAAATAATCGAAAATGATGATTTTAAGGCCGATTTGGCTTTGAGTATTGGCGGTGATGGCACGTTTTTGAATACTGCTGCCCGAATTGGTCGAAAGCAAATACCAATTTTAGGTATCAATACAGGAAGATTGGGATTTTTGGCAGATGTGCCAAGTGAAGAAATATTACCGGCATTAACTGCAGTATTATCAGGTCAATTTCAGGTAGAAGATCGGACTTTATTATTTGTAGAAACATCTGATGGTGAAAAGTTTGATTATCCTTACGCTTTAAATGAAGTTTCAGTTCTTAAACAGGATAGTTCGTCTATGATTAGTATAAATGCCAGTGTAAATGGTGAAATGGTGCATACTTATCAGGCTGATGGATTGGTAGTTTCTACACCAACTGGTTCCACTGCTTATTCGATGAGTGTGGGTGGTCCGTTAGTAGTTCCACAAGCGCAAAGTTTTATTCTTTCGCCGGTAGCTTCTCACAGTTTAAATGTTCGTCCATTGATAATTCCCGATTCGTGGACTATTGAATTAGAAGTTCATAGTCGTAGCCGTTGCTTTTTGGTTGCTTTAGATGGTCGTTCCAAAGTATTGGAACAAACAACAAAACTCAAAGTAACAAAAGCAGATTATACTATAAAGGTAATCAAGCAATTGAACCATACATTTTTTGATACT
>JBMOHG010000478.1:0-2849 GCA_049317965.1 Paludibacter sp. | reverse complement strand
GCCCAGCATTAAGAATTTCGGTGTCAGAAACAGGAATAATTGCAGGAGTAAACTTAACTACTGTTTGAGCAGATAGCAAAAAACCAATGAAAAAGAAAATTGTAGTTAGGGTTGATTTCATACTTTGTTTATCATTTTTTTCAATCCAACGATTGACCTCCTATGTTTGATAATGCTGATAATGCGGTTGTTAAGAACAGATGGGGTTGTAAAATCATTGTAAATTTCAACCGAGATAAAACAAATAAAAAGGATTAACTTCACAAACTCACTAAACCCATTCGATGTGGAACTTATTAGTTGCTGTTATTTGTTAAATTGCGAACTTAGCTATATTAGCAATAAAATCAATGCAGCTCCAATTCCTATGCTTGCAATAAAAATCCCTCTACGAAATAATTTTGTTTTAGAATTAAACATCCAAAACGATGAAACTGCTAAAAACAACAACAGAATCCCATATATTGTAGTAAACCAATGCACTAAATTTTTACTTGGCGATTTATGCAAACGATTAAACTTGCTAAGAAATGAAGGAAGTTCTTTCTCATTGTATTTTACAACACCAGATACTTTATTATAAGTTCCATTCTGAAAATAAAGTATATTTCCCTCGCATTTTAAAATCTTAAAATCTCTTTTCCACAACATTTTCCCAAGTTCACATTCATCCATATTAGGAGGCAGTTTCTTTTCGGTCAATTTATCATGCCTTAGAAAATCTGTATCTCTATATATGAGAATAACCCCACTAATACAATAAATAACAGTAAGTCCGACTAGAAAAAAACCAATGTCGCGATGTAGAGATCGCATGTAATAATTAATCGATTTTTTTGATTTTGATATCATATTTTTCTCACACATTTTGGTGGTTAAAATTTTATATAGTTTTTATTCGACTAAACCACGAATCATTTTTGATGATTTACAGCATCGGAAATTGGAAAAATTTCAGGCGTAAACATAGTTAGATTTTGCCCAATAATAGTAATAAAGATAAAAAGAAAAATTGAAGCTATAATTGATTTCAGTAAAATATTTTATAAAGAAATTGATATGGTCTTTATTTATGACTTATATTTAATCAGTTACAAGATTGAGAAACTAATCGTAATCTTTTATTTCACAAAACGAATCGATTTTGAATTGTTTCCTTTTACAATTTTCAGAATATAAAATCCTTTAGGAATACTGTAAATGTCAATATATTGATCACTGATATTGAAATTCATATTATTTACTAAAACAGGTTTTCCCTCCAGATTATACACAGCATAAGAATAAATTCCAGCAGTTTGGAAAGTGAGTTTAATTTCAGAATTGGATACACCTGTCAAAAAAAAATCATTCTGCAAAGTTAGTTCGTTGATAGCACTTTGGGTGTCAACTAGAACAGTTCCTAAACCATACGCACCAGTTGTTTTTCGTCCTTGAATGGCTAACTTTAAAGGGGAAAGGTAGTTAATAGGGTCAGAAACTATTACTTCAAGATTGTAATTTCCTTTGACAAAACTGGCAGGAAGAACAAAAGAATCATCAAACAATACAGGAATGTCAACTTTAGTTTCATGGCTGTATGTAGGCAATAATTTCCGTAAATCTAAAGCAGATGGAATCTCCAGCACCAAAGCACCTGTAATTTGATTAGTTATACGATAAGAAACTTTCCAATCGCGATATATTGGAGCGACACCAACATTCGACCATTCCGATTTCAGGTTGATTGTTTGTCCGGGTACAAAAACGTCAGGATAACTAATGCTACGGACAATATACCGATAACCAGAGTATTTTATGCAATTTACCAATGTATCCTGAAATCCGGCAGTGTATGAATAATATTGGGATGCATCCAGATTTCCACCAATTGACGATACATGATAATCAACAACTTGTGGTAAAGCACTACTGAACGTAAAATATTTTGTCTCGATGCTTTCGATAATCACTGGTGCTATTTTCCAACGATCTGAAACCTTTGTCCAAGTGCTTGCTTTTTTTACATAATCCATAATTGAACTCGGCCAAGAGTCACGTCGCCAGCCAATTGGATATTTTAAATCTGTTTTTGTCATAGCATATTCTAAACCGCCATATTCATCATTAAGCATAATAATTTGTTTGTCGGGAAATGCTTTGATATAGGTATCAATCATGTGTTGAATGGTAGCTTTTGTAATTGGAATAGCAGGGGATGGTGGCGTTTCAAAGCCAGAAATGTGCCATTCACCCCAATTACCAAACGAACGAATTTCGACATAGCCCACCCTTTCATCGTTGTTAAATACTCTACCCAAATTAGCCACCAACGAATCCTGACGCTCCAAAAACTGCGGATCATTCCAGTCGGGAACCCAGCATTTGTACTTAGCACTGTACCACGAACTCATTAAACCATCTATATATGTAGGATAACAGTGATCAACACCCGAATCCAAACAACGAACAGCTAAGCCATATAAACCTCTCCCATCCGGATCTGTTTTGGCAATCTCTGCTTCAGCTTTAAGTAGCGAAAAGTCATATACCCCTTGAGATTTTTCTAAATCACTCCAACGGTAACGCTGGTAATGATCAATCGTTGGAAATGGGATTCCTGCCTTTTGTTGCCAATGTGCTAATCCACGTCCAGGATTAAGGATTTCGGTATCGGAAACAGGAATGACTACCGGCGAAAATTTTGTTATATTTTGTGCAGTACAAATAAAAACTATAAATGTGAAAATTGTAGTAAGAATTGATTTCATGAAAATTTTGATCTGTTTAAGATTTAATTAACGATAACTTTGCAGGTAGATATGCTCGAATTGTCATGCAATTGAACAAAATGAATTCCTTTTTTCCAG
>JBMOHG010000477.1:0-2850 GCA_049317965.1 Paludibacter sp. | reverse complement strand
GAAACGATTTACAGTTAAAGATGGACTGTTTACAAGTGCTATGCTCGAAGGAATGCATATAGATAGACAAAATGATTTATTATATGTAGGCACAACCAATGGACTTAACATTATTAACACAGCAGGTCAAAGCAGCAATCCTTATCCAGCTAAAGTTCAAATAGCAGATTTTTTAATTTATGGAAAATCTATTAAAAGCAATCCTGAATTGTATCAACATTTAAAAGCACCCTTATACAACACAAATGAAATAAAGTTAAATTACAAGGAAAATAATTTCAGCATCAACTTTTTGGCAACTCACTACAACGATTTTGACAAAAATATGTATGTTTATAAATTAGAAGGATATGATACAGACTCAATAACTACGGATTATAAAAATAGGACTGCTAGTTATAACAATCTACCGGCTGGAACGTATCGTTTTTGGGTTAAGGCATCGAATAATGATAATAATTGGAGAGGAGAGAAACAGTATTTAACCATTGTGGTAAAGTCTGCCCCTTGGCTTACAATTTGGGCTTTTATCATATACATTTGTTTGGCTGGTTTAATTATTCGTGTTATTTTTCAATATTTAAATAGAGAAACAAAACTGAAACAACAACTTGTAATCAAAGAAATTGAGGGACAGCACGAAACAGAAATCAACAACATGAAACTCCGGTTTCACACAAACATTGCACATGATATACGCACTCCATTAACACTTATTTCTGCGCCACTTGAAGATATAAAAAATAATCATAGCATTATTTCCAATCCCTTTTTGAATGACCGAATAGGAATTATTGAGAAAAATGTTTCACGATTACTTTATTTGGTGAATCAATTTCTCGATTTCAGGCGATTACTCAATGATGGAAGTACACTTCATCCCGAAACCCATTTTGCTCCAACTGCATTTACCGATATAAAAGAATCTTTCATAGGTTTTGCCAAAAGCAAAAAAATACGCTATGAGTTTGTTATTGACATAAACGATCATTATCTTATTTTCGATTTGGATAAACTTACAAAAATTCTCTTCAATTTAATTTCTAATTCCTTTAAATTCACTCCCGACGGTGGGGATATTTATGTATTTATCGAACAACAAAATAAATCATTAGTTTTGAAAGTAGTAGATACCGGATGCGGTATTCCTGAAAAGGATTTACCGAATATATTTCAACGATTCTATCAGGCTGCCGATTCGAATAATGGCACAGGAATTGGATTATCGCTTGTAAAACAACTTGTTGATTTATGTCAGGGAACCATCGATATTGAATCGAAAGAACGACAGGGAACGCAATTTACGATAAATATACCCATTGAAATTGCATGGGAAACCAATATGGAAGAACTAAAAATTGAAATAGAAGAGGAGGAGGATTTGACTACGCAAATACAAGAGGATGAACATAGAAAAGCGACTGTTTTGGTGGTTGAAGATGATAATGATTTGCGATCGTACTTGGTTAAAAGCCTTGTTGACAAATACAGTGTTTTTGAATCAGTAAACGGTCAGGATGGATTTGACAAAGCACTTAGGTACACACCTGATATAATAATTTCAGACATTATGATGCCACAGGTAGATGGAATTACTCTAATCAAAATGGTTCGGAATGATTACCGCACCAGCCATATTCCTATCATTGTATTAACTGCCAAGACAGGTGAAAATGCTGAGATTAATGCCTTGGAGGCAGGAGCAGAGGATTTTATTGCTAAACCATTTTCCTCCAAATCGTTGATGCTGAAAGTAAATAATTATTTAAGAAATCTATCGAGCAGAAATAAAGAAGGTGGTGGTATTGAAGAAGCCAAATTGCTGGATAGAGAGCAACTGTTTTTAAATAAAATGAATAAAGTAATTCTTAATAATTTGGAAAGTCCAATTTTTAGTATTGATTTCATTTGCGATAAAATGGCAATTAGTCGTATGCAATTGCATCGGAAAATGGTTGCACTTTTAGGAAAATCAACTTCAGAATATATACGGGAAATTAAATTGGACGAAGCCAAAAAATACTTCGAAAAAGGAGAAAGAGACATTGAAACTGTAATGCTTAAAATAGGTGTAAACAGTAGTTTCCATTTCAATAAAAACTTCAAAGTCCGTTTTGGAGTTACTATTCAAGACTTTATTAAAAGTAAGAATAATAAAAATACTTAGCTGTTACATTTGAATATTCAATGTTATTTCAGCAATGTTACAAAAAAACAATCATTATGATACATAGGAATTTTTTTTCTTTTTAGGTTTGAAGTATTTTTGTTTCGTAATCTTAAACAGAAAATAAAATCATATTTCGTTATTATTTATTGAATCAAAAATACTCAAAAATATAAGCTATGAATCATTACTCAAATGACATGCCTGCTTTTTCCACAAGCAGAAAAAAAATGCTTTTTTCGGGGAAATCACTTTTAATACTATTGTTCTTCTGTTTTTCTACTACGCATTTATATGCACAATCTTCTTTTGTAGTAAAAGGATTGGTTATAGATGAGCGACGTGAAGCAATTATTGGAGCAAATGTTATGATAAATGGAACTTCTGTTGGAACTGTTACCGACATTAAAGGGAATTTCCAGTTGAAGGTAACTAAAGGATCAACTTTGCGAGTTTCCTATATAGGATGTGTTTCAAAAGAAGTAAAAGTTATTGATAATACGATTCTAAAAATAGAACTTGTAGAAGATTCCAAATCTTTAAGTGAAGTAGTTGTAGTCGGTTATGGCGAACAGAAAAAAGTGTCGGTGGTGGGGTCAATTTCTACAACTACCGGGAAAGATTTAGTAAAATCACCAACAGGTAGTCTGGGCACAGCCATGGTAGGCCGCTTAAACGGCTTG
>JBMOHG010000476.1:0-2852 GCA_049317965.1 Paludibacter sp. | reverse complement strand
AAGAAGCTGTATTGTATATTTATCGTCAGTTACGTAATGCTGTACCTGCCGATGATTCTACAGCACGTGAAGTAATCAATAATTTGTTCTTCTCCGAAAAACGTTACGATTTAGGTAATGTTGGACGTTTCCGTATCAATCGGAAATTGAATTTGACCACCAGCATGGATACTAAAGTGCTGACTAAAGAAGACATTATTGAGATTATAAAATATTTGATTGAGTTGATCAATTCAAAAGCTGATGTTGATGATATTGACCACTTAAGCAACCGTCGCGTACGTACTGTAGGCGAACAATTATACAATCAATTCGGTGTTGGACTTTCGCGTATGGCTCGTACCATTCGTGAACGTATGAACGTTCGTGATAACGAAGTTTTCACCCCTATCGATTTGATTAATGCAAAAAGTGTATCGTCGGTTATCAATTCATTTTTTGGTACCAACGCATTATCTCAATTCATGGATCAACAAAATCCATTGGCCGAAATCACTCACAAACGTCGTATGTCTGCCCTGGGGCCAGGCGGTTTGTCGCGTGAACGTGCAGGTTTTGAGGTGCGTGACGTACATTATACTCACTACGGACGTTTGTGTCCGATTGAAACTCCCGAAGGTCCAAACATTGGTTTGATTTCTTCTTTGTGTATTTACGCCAAAATCAACGAACTTGGTTTTATTGAAACTCCATATCGTAAGGTAACTGATTCGATTGTTGATTTGACTGAAAACGGTATTGAGTATTATACTGCCGAAGAAGAAGAAAATTTGATTGTAGCACAAGGAAATGCACCATTAAATGATAAAGGCGGGTTTATACGTACTAAAGTTAAATCGCGCAAAGGAGCCGATTTCCCTGTAATTCCACCTTCGGATGTGAATTTAATGGATGTTTCTCCTTCTCAGATTGCTTCTATAGCTGCGGCTTTGATTCCATTCTTAGAACATGATGATGCCAACCGTGCATTGATGGGTTCTAACATGATGCGTCAGGCAGTGCCATTGTTGCGTTGCGAAGCTCCTATTGTTGGAACAGGAATTGAAGGACAATTAATTCAGGATTCACGCACACAGGTTATGGCCGAAGGTGTTGGTATTGTTGAATTTGTTGACGCTACCTGCATTAAAATACGTTATGATCGTACTGAAGAAGAAGAATTTGTAAGTTTCGACACTGCAGTAAAAGAATATAAATTACCAAAATTCCAAAAAACCAATCAAAATACAACTATCGACTTGCGACCAATCGTTAGCAAAGGCGATAAAGTATTTGATGGTCAGATTTTAACTGAAGGTTATGCCACTCAAAATGGTGAATTAGCTATTGGTAAAAACCTGAAAGTGGCTTTCATGCCATGGAAAGGTTATAACTTTGAGGATGCTATCGTAATCAACGAACGTGTTGTGCGCGAAGACGTATTCACCTCTATTCACGTGGTAGAACAATTGTTGGACGTACGTGAAACAAAACGTGGAATTGAAGAGTTTACATCGGATATTCCGAATGTGAGCGAAGAAGCCACTAAAGATTTGGACGAAAATGGTATTATTCGTATCGGTGCTCGCATCGAACCGGGCGATATTATTATTGGTAAAATCACTCCGAAAGGAGAATCTGACCCTTCACCTGAAGAAAAACTGCTTCGTGCCATTTTTGGTGACAAAGCTGGCGATGTGAAAGATGCTTCGTTGAAAGCAACTCCTTCATTATCGGGTGTGGTAATCGGAAAACGTTTGTTCTCGAAAGCTCAAAAGAACCGGAAATCGAAATTAGCCGACAAAGCTGTTCTTCCTAAATTGGATGAAGAGTTTGAAAATCAGGCAGCAATTTTACGCAATACTTTGGTTGATAAACTAATTGTAATGATTGGTGATAAAACCTCTGCTGGTGTAAAAGATTTCTTAGGAACTGATATTATTTCAAGAAACAGTAAATTTACAGCTGAACGTTTACGTGAAATAGATTATTCGGCAGTACAATTAAGTAAATGGACTGGTGACAATCATAAAAATGATTTGATTAAGAAATTAATCATGAATTATTTGAGAAAATACAAGGAATTGGATGCTCAAATAAAACGTCAGAAATTCAATATTACAATTGGTGATGAACTTCCAAACGGAATTGTACAAATAGCAAAAGTATATATTGCTAAGAAACGAAAAATCCGTGTTGGTGATAAAATGGCCGGTCGTCATGGTAACAAAGGGATTGTATCGCGTATCGTTCGTCAGGAAGATATGCCATTCCTTGAAGATGGAACACCAGTAGATATAGTATTGAATCCACTGGGTGTACCTTCGCGTATGAACCTTGGACAGATTTTCGAAACTGTATTGGGTTGGGCAGGTAAAGAATTGGGAGTTCGTTTTGCAACACCAATTTTTGATGGTGCTAACCTCGACGATTTGAATGCCTGGACTGATAAAGCCGGTGTGCCAAATTATGGTAAAACTTATTTGTACGATGGTGGAACAGGCGAACGCTTTGACCAAACAGCTACAGTGGGTGTTATTTATATGTTGAAACTGGGTCACATGGTTGAAGATAAAATGCACGCACGTTCTATCGGACCTTACTCACTTATTACGCAACAACCACTTGGTGGTAAAGCACAATTCGGGGGTCAACGTTTTGGAGAAATGGAGGTTTGGGCACTCGAAGCATTTGGTGCTGCTCATATTTTGCAAGAAATCCTGACTGTAAAATCGGATGACGTTATGGGTCGTGCTCGTACTTACGAAGCGATTGTTAAAGGTGATCCAATGCCTGCACCGGGAATTCCAGAATCGCTTAATGTATTGTTACATGAGCTTCGTGGATTAGGTTTAAGCATCAATTTAGAATAA
>JBMOHG010000475.1:0-2857 GCA_049317965.1 Paludibacter sp. | reverse complement strand
GGTTCGATTGACGGTGTGAAGTTTGAGAATATTCAGTACCTGAAAGGCAATGATGCGCCTATTGTTATTAAAGGTGGCACAACCGGAATGATTAAAAACATAGAGTTTAATGGTTTGAAATATAAAGGAAAAGCGATTAATTCAACTTCTGAAAGTGTGTTTCAAATCGAAAATGCTCAGGTAATAGTGAAATAATACATCATAAATCAGATATGAAAAAATCCATTTTTACACTGTTATTACAGTTATTGTTTTTGCCAATATTTGCTCAAAACAGAAGTATGCAAGAAGTAGAAAAAAGTATCACCGGTTGTCCTGCCTTTACAATTGATGCACCTCGCAAAGGTGGAAAAATAGTTGATGCAGCAGCTTTTGGATTGAAAGAACACGGTATGCCCGAAAATAATGTGGCAGCAATAAAGAAAGCATTGGCCTTTTGCAAAAAGACAAATGCATATAAACTTATTATTCCGAAAGGGATTTATTACCTTCGTTCTATCAATACAAAACCCGATAAAGATAGTCTGGCTTATGCGCTTGCCAATGTCAGAGTGCCTCATGTAACCCGTCAGATTGCCATTGAAGGCATGAAAGATTTTATTTTCGATGGGCAAGGTGCTGAGTTTATTGTCATGGATTCAACCATTGTGTCGATGGGAGCTTTGCTGTATGTAGCCAATTGTGAGCGGGTGCGGGTGGAAAACCTGACGCTCGATTGGGATTGGGCAACGACACCAGTTTCGGCATTGGGATATATTGAATCGGTTAATGCCGAAGGGAAATATATCGACTTGTATGTCCCCAACCTGAGATTACCAAAGAACACCAAACTGAACAAAGAAAGCGGTACAACTTCCAAGGACTGGAATCCCTTCACCAATATGCGGAATCCTGAAACCAAACCTTTTGTACTTGCTGAAAATAGTCCTGGATATGGGGAATTGGGCGCAGGAAAAATTCTGAAAGATACGGTTATAGACGAGCATCATATCCGTGTTTATATGTTGAACCAAAAAAGTATTCAAATAGCCAAAATCGGTCAATGTTCCAACCTTACTTTTCATACCAATTACGACCCTTATGGCGTGGAAGCCAACGGAAACGACCACCTCGTTTTTCATAATATCAATGTATATACCGCTTTGAATCACAGAGGTTTTGCTTGCGATTATAACAAGTATTTGGAGATTTCATCGGTAAATATTATTCCCCGTCCAGGTACTGGCAGAACAAAATCCTCGCACGGCACTTTTGAAATTCACAATTCGCGCGGCTTTTTTCTGTTCGAAAACAATGTGGTAGATTCAGAAATGGATGATTACATGCACCTCAGCGACGGATTTGTTGCAGGTGGAATCAAACTAAAAAGCAAGAATTCCATTCTGTGTGAACGAATTCAATATTATTCGGCACGATACACCTTGTTTGCAGGAGCGAAAATTGACTTTTTGAATGAAAAGTTCGCAAAAACTGGTCAACAAGCCACCATTGCTTCCGTGGAATGGTTGCCCGAATTTTATCCAGCAAAGGATAAACAGATTGCTGCCATTGTTACTTTTAAGGAAGATTTGCCAGCTAATTTGCCCGAAAAAACAGGTTTGTGGAATCGTGAATTGGGAAGTGGCAACTATATTCTTCGCAATAATAAAGCCACTACCTTGGCTTGCAGGGGTATTTTGACCAGTTGGCCCAATGGAATTATTGAAAATAATAGTTTTTCAAATGCTGGTTATGCAGGTTTGTATTTAAGTTCCAACGATGCATTTGGTGACCGTTGGTTTCATGGACCAGGGCCAAGTAATATTATCGTTCGCAATAATCGTTTCGACAGAACCAATCAGGTATTGAGAAATAAAGCCGATATAGATATTACTTTGCGAAAAACTCCGGGGCAATTTTACAAAAATATTTTGATTGAAGACAATACCATTTCAAAAAGCATCAGCGAAGCCAATATTTCACTTTGCAATATTGATGGTTTGATAGTTCGCCGCAATAAAATGGTTGATATTCAAAATACAAACAGTTATTCAGAAAATTTTGGAGTGAAAGTGCAGGAGTGTACAAATGTTTTTATCTCAAAATAGCAAAAGAACAATGGAATATATTGCAAATTCAAATCGTTACAACGACATGATGTATCGCCGTTGCGGTAACAGTGGCATCAAACTTTCTGCACTTTCGTTGGGCTTGTGGCACAACTTTGGCGATGTGGATGTGGTGGAAAACTACCGCAGCATCCTACATCTGGCTTTCGACAGTGGCATCACTCATTTCGACCTTGCCAATAATTATGGGCCACCTCCCGGAAGCGCAGAAACGAACTTTGGACGAATCTTTCATGAGGATTTCAAAGCCTATCGCGACGAGATAATTATCTCCACCAAAGCAGGTTATACCATGTGGGATGGACCTTATGGCGACTGGGGTTCAAAGAAATACCTTGTTTCCAGTATCGACCAAAGCTTGAAACGGATGAAGCTCGACTATGTGGATATTTTCTACCACCACCGTCCCGACCCCGAAACACCACTGGAAGAAAGCATGGCCGCCCTCGATTTAATTGTGCGTCAGGGCAAAGCTTTGTATGTAGGATTGTCGAACTACCGCGCTCCCGAAGCAGCCAAAGCATTTGAAATGCTAAAACAAATGGGCACGCCTTGTCTTATTCACCAACCGAAATACTCCATGTTCGAGCGTTGGGTCGAAGGTGGTTTGCTGGAAGTGGTGGAGCAATACGGTGTAGGTTGCATTCCGTTTTCACCATTGGCACAGGGCTTACTGACCAATAAATATTTGAACGGAATTCCTGCCGATTCACGTGCTGCGGTTGGTCATTTCCTTAAAGCTGATATGA
>JBMOHG010000474.1:0-2859 GCA_049317965.1 Paludibacter sp. | reverse complement strand
GGTCAATCAATAACATCTTCTACTTTAGCAATTGACCCTTTTATTAATTGCACTAAAAAGAAACCTGCTATTGCATAATATACAATCCAAAAATAAGGAATATCTACCTCTACTATGCCCAAACCAGAATTTATAATGCTTGGATAAATAATGGCATAAACACTCATTTTAAACAAGTCTTCATATTCCAGATTCGTTTTAAGTATTTTGTTGATAATTATAGCGATAACTGACAAAGTCAACACGCCAATTAATTTCCAAACATAAATAAAAATTAAGCTGAAAATAAAAATAATGACTAATCCGGGTACTGTCCATGCTTTTAAAAGTTCTATCAACCTTGCCTTGGTGATATTGAAATTCTTGAATTCGTTCAGTTCGTACGATCGGGTTTCCGATGCACTTTTTTTATAGAGTAGGGTAGTTTCAGTAATAATCATACCTTGTTTGTAACCATCAAGCACAGCACCATTAGTTTTCCCGCTGGTATCTATTATAAATACGGCATCATTGGTATTGTAAATATAAGGCATTACACCCTCACAAATAAACTTACCATCCTTTAACTCGAACTCAGGAAAATTAGTACTTAGCTTTTCTGTGGCCTCTTTCGAATATTTATATAACTCAATTTCACCTTTAATCATAATAATGCTACCAATAAAAAGCATTACAATTAATAAAAACTGCATCGATTTCCCAACGCTTTCTGCCTTAATACTTGCTCCAAAACTTTTATCTACTATAATCAGTTTAAATTTCTCGAAAAATGTTTTCATGGTATTCCTTTTTTAAATTGTTTGAATATGATTGTTATTTATTTGTTTTTGCCTTTAGTTATTGATCTTTATTTATCGATTAAATGACTTTGCCAGTTAAACAGGAATTTCAATTCTCAGCTTTGTACCTTCGCCTACAGTGCTGCTAATATCAAAATGACCATTAATTAATTTGAGTTGTTCTTTGATACTGATTAATCCATACGAATCTTTTCGTCCGGAGTTATTTTTGTCAAAACCAATTCCATTATCAACAATTTCAAGCACCAGTAACCCATCATTATTTGTAAGTAGAACTGTAACCATAGTAGCAAAGGCGTGTTTTAAAATGTTGCTAAATGATTCCTGTAATATTCTGAACAGTGTAAATTCAAGTTCAGATTTAATATTGAGCTCTGAAAGTGTGGTTTCAAACCAACACTTAATGTGGTGAGCTTCCTCGAAGTCGTTAAGAAATACTTCTGTTGCATCAATAAAACCAAGTAATTCAAGTTGTTCAGGTCTTAAGCCGTTCATTATCCTTCTGGCCGTTGTAATTGTATTTTCAGTCTTTAAAATAAAAGAATCTAACTCCGAAATTACATTTTCCACTTCCACAACTTTATTTCCTTTCAGCAATTTATTCTTATACATGCCCATATCAATTTTTAAAGCGACTAAAAATTGTGCAAGACTATCGTGTATCTCAATTGTAATGGATAATCTTTCTTTTTCACGAACTTTTTGAAGGTGAGATGCAAAATTTCTCAATTGTTCTCTTGAATCTTTTAATTCCTGTTCGGCTTCTTTGCGCTTACTTATATCGATAAATGTACAAACGACCTGTTGTACAGTTCCATTTGGATTTAGCTGTGGAATGGCATCTACTAACAGCCATACCCGTTCGCCATTAAGGGGATGAAATACTCCCATAACCACACCTCTTACACTATGTTTCGTGGCAATTGCCTGAGGAACAGGATGGGTGGAACCGGGAAAGGGAGAACCATCTTCATGAATAACATTCCAATCCGGATCGAAAGAAGTTTTTCCCAAAAGTTGAGATTCACTGACTCCAAGTAGCTCAAGAGCCATAGGGTTACTTAACAATATTTCGGAATCATGACCTTGAATAAGCACTCCAACGTGCATATCCCAGATAAGATTTTTGAATTTAGACTGGCTTTCAATAAGTAACTCTTCAACCTGTTTTCGTTGAGTAATATCCTCCACAATACCAAGGTTGTACAGAAATTTTCCTTCCTTATCAAAGTTAGCTGTAACAGCAAGCGATCCCCAAATCATCACACCATCTTTACGAATATAACGTTTCTCGGTTTTGTAAACAGCTATTTCCTTTTTAATTAGCTTCTGGATAAAGGGCATATCTTTTTTAAAATCATCTGGATGAGAAATATCTTTAGACGTTAAATGTTGTATTTCAGATTCACTATAACCAATAATTTTGCAAAACTCCGAATTCGCTTTTATAAAACGTAATTCTTTATTAACCATAACCATTCCAAATGGTCCATTATCATATAATTTTTTAAACCTGAATTCGCTATCATTTAGTTGTGCTTCAGTATTTCTTAAATCATGCATGTGCTTTTTAATTAGCAGATATAGAAAACCAGAAGTAACTAGTACGTAAAAGCTGCCTTTATAGCTTTGAAATTGAGTCAATAAACTATCGTCAGTAACAAGCATATCAAGTACTTTATCTGAAAACAGAATCCACAGGAATCCAAAAATCAAATACAAAAGTGTGATTTTAGTTTCAAACTTTAGTTTTCTTCGAAAATCGTATTTGTTTGTTTTCATAATTTGAGTATTTGCTCTAAATTAATTCTTCTAAACTATTTATTTCAACTATATTTTTTTTAAGTTTCATTTATTAGAAACTCAAACATTGAACGCTGCGATGTAGGTATAATTGTCTGAATAATTGTCAGAATCCGTCAGTGGACGAACAAGTTTTTCAGAATTTATGAATTTACAAAATGAAGAAATTGATATACTTAAACTCTTATTCATTTAGTCCATAAAGTCATTTGAGCAACTCATCGAATAATAAATACCCTTTCCAACCGAATATCAC
>JBMOHG010000473.1:0-2872 GCA_049317965.1 Paludibacter sp. | reverse complement strand
AAAAAAAACTCCGAAAAACATTTAAGTTGTTCGGAGTTATAATTCTATAAGTTTTTGCGAATTTCTGAAGCTATTTGAATCATTTCTTCATTCGTGGGTTTTAATTTGGGATTTCGAAAATTCATATCCGATTCTTTATTAATTGGTATTAAATGAATATGAGCATGTGGCACTTCAAGTCCGATTACTGCAACGCCTACTCTCACACAAGTTACTGATTTTTCGATAGCTAGAGCAACTTTTTTTGCAAACAGCATCATTTCCGACAATGTTTTGTCATCAAGATTGAAAATATAATCCTCTTCAATTTTTGGAATAACCAATGTGTGCCCAATGGTCATGGGATGAATATCCAGAAAAGCAAAAAATTGATCATTCTCTGCAATTTTATAACAGGGTATTTCACCAGCAATAATTCTACTAAAAATTGTCATTTTGGGTTTGAATAGTTGTCAATTAATTAGTTTATAAGGCAATATGTAGGTTTGTAGAATATAAAAATGTAATAATTTACAGACTAATTTCCAGAATTTCAAATTCCAAAATACCTGAAGGTACTGAAACTGTGGCTTTTTGACCCACTTTTTTTCCCAATAATCCTTTTGCTATTGGAGTAGTTACTGATAACTTTCCTTCTTTGAAGTTGGCTTCACTTTCCGACACAATCATATAAGTCATAATCTGATCGGATTTTAAGTTTTTAATCTTTACCCTTGTCAAAATTTGTACTTCCTTCGTATTGATTTTCGTTTCGTCAATCATACGAGCAGAATTAACCATGTTCTTCAAGTTCGAAATTTTCATTTCTAGCATTCCTTGTGCTTCTTTGGCTGCATCGTATTCTGCATTTTCCGACAAATCACCTTTGTCGCGCGCTTCACCAATTTGTTTAGAAATTGCTGGTCGTTGTACTCTTTCAAGCTCGTTAAGTTCCTCTACTAGTTTTTTGTAACCTTCGGCGGTCATATAATTTGTTGCCATAGCTTAGTTCTCCTTTTAGGTTTTTTTTGATGTATATAACAAAAAGAATTCCGACAATATCCGCCGGAACTCCAATTCATTTTTTTATTGTTTTTATTTATGATGCAAAAATACAAGTTTTTTTTATTTAAACTTATATATAATGTCAAATTTCATTCTTTTTTGTCCTATTCTAATCGCATTTAAAATTAAATCCGGTTTACAGGCTTTTATATAAAAACAATGGGTAACTTCACAGCCACCCATTGCACATTTTAACCTAAACCTTAACTATGAAAAATTTATCTGTTTGTTTACTCTGCAAAGTTGCGAAGAATATTTCATTCCCACAAATTATTCTACAAAAAAAGTTCATTTATTTTTATTGGTTTACCAATTATTAACAATAATATTTTGTAAATAATTCATTATTAGCATTTTTATAATCGCAAAATACAGCGTTAAATAAAGTTAACGCATTGCATTTTGTATTTAGATTTTATAGATTACCTTTGTGGAACAAAAAAATGCACAAAAATATATGAATACTCAAGAAAAAACTGTCGATTCAACGGACTTTAAATCCGCCTTGAACGACAAAAAGCTCTTTATTGAAACTTATGGCTGTCAAATGAATGTAGCCGATAGCGAAGTGGTGGCATCAATTATGCAAATGGATGGATTTGAATTAACCGACAAAATCAATGAAGCTGATGCCATATTTGTAAATACTTGCTCTATTCGCGATAATGCTGAACAGAAAGTGATTAACCGGTTAAAATATTTTGAAACGCTGAAGCGAAAAAACAAAAAACTGATTGTTGGAGTAGTTGGCTGTATGGCTGAACGTGTTAAGGAAGAACTGATTAACGATTACGGCGTTAATATTGTAGTTGGACCGGATGCTTATTTGGATATTCCGAATTTAATTGGAAGTGTTGAAAATGGAAATAAAGCCATTAATGTTGAACTTTCTACCACCGAAACTTATAGCGAAATTTTACCTTCGCGTATTAGTAAATCAATTTCAGGTTTTATTTCAATTATGCGTGGGTGCAATAATTTTTGTTCGTATTGCATTGTTCCATATACACGAGGCCGTGAACGTAGTCGCGATGTAGAAAGCATTGTAAATGAACTAAAGGATTTACAGTCGAAAAATTACAAAGAAGTTACCCTGTTGGGACAAAATGTAAACTCGTATCGAATTGAAAAGGACGGTGAAGTTATTGAATTCCCTGATTTATTGCGCATTGTGGCTGAAGCAGCTCCCGAAATACGCTTCCGTTTTTCCACATCGCACCCCAAAGATATGAGCGACCGAACACTCGAAACTATTGCTCAATATCATAATCTTTGTAAATCAATTCATTTGCCAGTACAATCGGGAAGTGATAAGATATTGAAACTAATGAACAGAAAGTATTCACTTGAATGGTATCTCGATCGTATTGCTGCTATTCGTCGTATTTTACCTGATGCTTCAATTAGCACTGATGTGTTTTGTGGCTTTCATGGCGAAACTGAAGAAGACCACCAGGAAACACTTTCATTACTTCGTAAAGTGAATTTCGACTTGGCATTTATGTTTAAATACTCCGAACGACCGGGAACTTATGCCGCAAAAAATTTACCGGATAATATTTCGGAAACGGAAAAACTAAGACGACTGGCAGAAATAATTGATGTTCAGCGGGAATTGACCAATAAAGGGAATCAACTTGATATTGGGAAAACTTTCGAAGTGCTGGTTGAAGGCTTTTCAAAAAAATCGAAAGAACAACTTTTTGGACGTACTTCTCAAAACAAAGTGGTAATTTTCCCCCGTATTAATAGACATATAGGCGAAAACATTCAAGTAAAAATTTTAAGTGCTTCTTCGGCAGCACTTATTGGTGAGGTGGTGGAATAA
>JBMOHG010000472.1:0-2873 GCA_049317965.1 Paludibacter sp. | reverse complement strand
GGTGCGCCGGTTGATATTTTATCCGCTTATGCCACCATTGATGTTCCCGAAAGTGAGGCCTTGCTTTACGAACCAAGCTATTCCAATATTGTGGCTTCGGCTGCTGCATTATCGGGCAAAAAAGTAGTTTCGGCCGAAACTTTTACCTGCATTTATGGTTGGCCTGCCGACCATCATTTACACGAACAAACTGCCGATTTAAAATTGCTTGCCGACGCCGTTTTTGCCAACGGTGTGAATCAAATTATCTGGCACGGTAAGCCATTTAATCCGGCTGGACAAGATACGGTGAAGTTTTACGCATCAGTGCATGTAGGCAAAAGCGGTTCGTTGGCAGCCGAAATTCCTGCTTTTAATCGATACATGGAAAAAGTATCGGGCTATATGAAAAAAGGTCACGCTTTTTCGGAAGTGGCTGTATATTTACCCACCGAAGATGCCTGGATTGCGGGCGAATTACCCATCGAAAAGCAGTTTATTTGGGCATCGAGCGAGTCCGAACATCGTTACACTTACCTGCCCGAAGAGCTAAAGAGTTGGAGACCAATGTGGATCAATAATAAATTTTTGCAACAGGCCATATTCAAAAATGGCCGTTTGCAAGTGGGCGATTTATCGTTTGCCTCGCTTTATATTGATGTAAAATATTTAGATAAAAGTGTTTTTAAACGCGTGTTGGAATTAGCCAAACAAGGTTTACCCGTTTGTCTGAAGCAGATACCTACCGAACCCGGATTGAAAAAATCGGTACAGGAATACCAGCAAGTTTTAAACGAAATAGCTAAACTGAAAAATGTAACATCGGAATGGTCGGCTTTACAAACTGCCCCGCCACTCATTACTTATACTGAGAAATTCGATTTCTGGTGCCGTGAATCTTCCGACGGTTTATATATATTTTGTGCTAATCCACGTTCCCAGCATCTCACTTTTCCTATGGAATTTGGTCAGTCGTTGAACGAAGAAATAGAATTATTTAACATTCAACTGAATTACAACAAGAAAGTACAGCCCATTCAATTGCGATTTAAACCTTATCAATCATTGTTATTGCACATTAAACCAACTAATAAGGTTGAGTTTATTGACATTGAATTCCATCCAAAAACTCCAATTTACCAAAAACGAATTAAAACAGGAAAAGAAAAATGGGAAGTTACCGTGCAAAAAAAATAATGTTATTACTGAGTACTTTAGTAATAACAATATTAATTACTAAGTCTCAAGCTCAAAATCCGATTAGCGCTCCCGGAGTGTATATTGCCGACCCATCAGCTCATGTTTGGAAAGACGGAAAATTGTACGTGTATGGTTCGCTCGATGAAAGTCCAACCTATTATTGTTCAAAAGCATACCACGTACTTTCCACTTCCGATATGAAAAACTGGACGCTGACCAAAAATTCTTTTGCTTCAGCAGGTGCAAACGATGCAGTGACTTACAGCGATGATTTTTTATATGCACCCGATGCGCAATATGCCAATGGAAAGTATTATCTGTATTACTGTTTGGCCAGTCGAAAATCCACAGAAGGAGTTGCTGTTTCTCAGTCGCCACTCGGGCCATTCAATGATGCTAAAATAATAAATACCAACGGTATAAATCAAATTGACCCCTGTGTTTTTATTGATGACGACGGACAAGCATATTATATTTGGGGACAGTTTACGGCAAAAATGGCTAAACTAAAATCCAATATGGTGGAGATTGATTCCACAACTATTCGTGATAATATTGTTACTGAAAAAGAACATCGTTTTCATGAAGGTGGATACATGGTGAAACGAAAAGGCATATATTATTTTGTCTATTCAGGTTTGAGTGTGAAAGATATGCCAACTTGCATCAGTTACGCCACTTCAAAATCGCCTTGGGGACCTTTTAAATACGGAGGCATCATTATAAATAACGATGGCTGCGACCCGGGCAATTGGAATAATCATGGTTCGTTGGTCGAATTTAAAAAACAGTGGTATGTTTTTTATCACAGAGCCACACACAACAGCAATACCATGCGAAAAGCCTGTATTGAGAAAATTTATTTCAACAAAGATGGCAGTATTCCGGAAGTGGAAATGACCAGTCAGGGTGCTGCAGAGCCGCTCCTTGCCAACACCAAGATTGAAGCCGAACGCGCCTGCCTGCTGAATGGAAGCGTCAATATTAAATTATTGAATGAAAACAATGAAGGTTTAACCGATATCAAATCGGGTGACAGAGCCGCCTACAAATACATTGATTTTGGAAATGGCGCTGATTCAATAACTGTACGCGTTTTTCCAGGGAAAAGTGCTGTTAAAATTAGAATTATGACCGATGCTCCGTGGTCTGCTAAAGGTTATTTGGGAACAATTCACGTGCCGGCTGATAACAATCAAAAAGATTTTATGGATATAAAAGCATCTGTCAAATCAATAAAAGGAGTGCATGCGGTTTGGCTAAGCTTTCAATCGCTCAATGCCGACGATTTCAAGGTTGATTGGTTTAAGTTTGAGTGAGTTTTTGTTTGTAATCTGAGAATTTAAATTAGATATTTAATTTTTAATCTATTACTATCATGACCAGAATTGCATTTAAAATGTATTTGAAACTTGGATGTGTTGAGGAATACAAACGCCGGCATGACCTACTTTGGCCAGAAATTAAACAGTTATTAGCTACCGAAGGGATTTGTGATTATTCTATTTTTTTGGATGAAGCAAAAAATGAACTCTTTGCAGTCCAAAAAATCAGTGGTGAAGGCAATTCACAAAACTTGGGAAGCAACCCAATAAATCAAAGATGGTGGGATTATATGGCGGATATTTCGGTGGTTAATCCCGATAATTCGCCTATTACCGAACCTCTTTTGGAGGTTTTTCATCTTGATTGAA
>JBMOHG010000471.1:0-2875 GCA_049317965.1 Paludibacter sp. | reverse complement strand
TTGTATTGAATAACTTCGGCACAAAATACGACATTATATTTTGACCTTTACTTAGTTCCTTGGATAAAATAAAATTCAAAGAAGAAATTATTGAGTATTGTTCTAAAATGACAAAAAAATTAATTTATGAAATTATTCAACCTAAGGCAATACTTATAGTTGGTTATGATGATATTCCGAAATGGCTTGATTTAAAAGTTAGCACCGTGAATGATTCAATATTAAGAACAGAGGACAATAGGTCTGGATTAATTATGAAGGTTTTGAATAAAGATATACCACATTATTTTATACATCATACATCAAGAAACTTTTCATTTAATAAAGGTATAAATTTAGAACGTAAGAAGAGAGAATTTGAAAATATATTTAGTGTATAAAAGAAGTAATATAAATGACACTCATACTAAAAATCCTCTGGGTAGTAAACAATCATAATTTAGAAAAAATAATGCTAGGGAGTTATGCCATTTTGAACCCAAATGTTGAATGGTGTAATATTGATATGAGTGATTTTGAATTTAAAAATCAAATAACAGTTATTGATATTAATGAACTGGATAAAAAAGAGATAATTGATTATATTCAAAGCCAACTTCCTAATATATTGATTTTTAATGGAACTTTTTCCTCTTTTAATTGCGAAGAATTAGAAGCTATTGGTTGGGATATTACGTATTCATCAAAGATGTTTGTAAACAATGATAGGTTGGGCGATACTACTTCATTCTATATTACTTCTAAAGAGAAACTTTGCATTGTTACTAAAACTCCAAACAATTATTCCGAATCAGACAAGTTGTTTTGGTGTGAAATTAAAATGGCTATAAAAACTTGGGAGGAAATGAGATAAATCATTTTGGCTTCATCTTTTAAATAGTTGCAAATGGTTTTTTTGTATCATTTATCGTAGATTTCATTCATATATCATTGCCATATCATTGCAAATCTAATGTATCAATTAAACTTTAATAATCAACGTATCATCGCAATTTCTGATACTCACGGGAGGCATCGCGAATTGGTAATACCGCCTTGTGATATAATTATTCACTGTGGCGATGTTTGTACCGATGGCAATGAGGAGCAACTGAAGGACTTTTTTGTATGGTATTCTTCTTTACCTGCTAAATACAGACTATTTGTGTCGGGAAATCATGATTATCCTTTTGTGTTTGAACCTCAGGATGCCATTCATCTTGTGCCAGAAAATGTTATTTTGTTAGAAAATAGACTTATAACCATAGCAGGAATTAAGTTTTATGGTTTACGTTCGCAAGAAAATCTTTTCGATATACCTGACCTTGTAAGTAGTCCATTAGACTTTCTGATTACGCATATTCCTCCAAAAGGAATGCTGGATGACAACATTGGTTGCGAAAATTTACTGAAATTCGTGAAATTGCATCAGCCAAACAATCACTTGTTTGGTCATGCACATAATTCTGGAAACCAAACTTGTACGAAGGAGAATACTTGCTTTGTAAATGCGAGTATTTAGTTGAATTATCAGTAGTTTTTAAAGAATAATCGCCATTAAAATCAAATAATCAAAAACCTCAAAATTCATGGCTTCAAACCTATTCAACCGTTATATCTGGTTGGTTGATACAATTTATCGTTCTGGAAAAATCACATTGGATGATATTAATCAGAAATGGGTACGGAATTCCATGTCGGAAGGTACCCCGATACCTAATCGCACTTTTCATAATCATCGCATTGCCATTGAAGAAATGTTTGATATTAGCATTGGCTGCAATCTAAGTACTTACGAGTATTATATCGATAATGCCGAAGATATGGAGCGTGGTGGAGTGCGTAGTTGGTTACTAAATACTTTTGCAGTAAACAACTTGATAAACGAATGTCATAAGCTGAAAGGTAGAATTCAATTCGAGCATATTCCTTCGGGGCAGCAATATCTTACGTCCATTATTGAAGCAATGCGCGATTGCGTAAAGGTGGAAATAAGGTATGAGCCATATTGGGCCGATGCAGCCACATTTGAAATTGAACCTTATTTTGTGAAGATATTTAAACAGCGTTGGTATGTAATTGGCAGGAGCGATAAAATCCGTATCTATGCATTGGACAGAATCACAAGTTTGAATGTAACCACACACGCATTTAAAATGCCGGAAAGTTTCGATCCCGAAAGTTATTTTCAGGATTGCTACGGCATTATTTACAGGGGAGATTTAAAAGCTGAAAAGGTACGGTTGCGTTTTGATGCTTCACAATCCAACTATATACGTGCATTGCCTTTGCATCATTCGCAGCAGGAAATAGAAACGACAGATGAATATGCTGTTTTTGAATACTTTATTAAACCCACTTTCGATTTCAAACAGGAGATTTTGCTTCATGGCGACGCAGTGGAAGTGTTGCAGCCGGAATGGTTCAGATTGGAACTGAAGTTAGTGGCAGAAAATGTGTGGAAAATGTACCAAACAAAATCTCATGTAAAACCTTTGTAGGAAGTTTTTACAAAATATCATTCATTTTAATTTTAGCGGACAAAATCAAATTCATTCAGTAATAAACACTATTTTTGTCTTTAGGAGTTCGTTTTTCCATTTGTCAGTTACAACAGAAAAACCTAACTTTGCAAGCAAATATTAAATAAAAAAAATGACTTCACTATATCAACAACTCTGCGTTGCCACTTGCGAAATTGCCCGAAACGTAGGAAAATTTATGGCCAACGAACGCGAAAGTTTCGATAGTTCTAAAATTGAAAGTAAGGGCTTACACGATTTAGTAAGTTATGTGGATAAAGAATCTGAAAAACAGATTATTGAGCAATTGCAAATACTACTTCCTGAGTCGGGTTTTATAGCCGAAGAGGGAACAAATGACATACAAGGCGAAC
>JBMOHG010000470.1:0-2879 GCA_049317965.1 Paludibacter sp. | reverse complement strand
GATAATGCTTCCATAAGTGGCATTCCACCGGTTTTTTTAGCAACAGGAAGATCAATATTTTGACCTGACAGAAAATGGGTAGTAACTAGTACAAAAAGTACAATTCTTGTTTTAAGCATAATTTTTTTGATTTGATTGTTTTTACTTCTATTTTGACTAAATATGAATTTTGACTTGTAAAATGAACCCATAGGGTTCAGATATTTATAGAAAAAAATGATAACCAATATATATACGACCCCTATCAGGGTCGAATATGGGTGTAAAATCACGTTTTCTATAAATATATAATACCTCTGGCATTAAAATCTAATTAAGTAAAGTAGAATTACATATTTTTATTTATTGACCTATATAAAACATCATTTCACCCTACCACCACACACAAATGTTTTACGGTAATAATCCTCTTCCAAATCGCTGACTATAACTCCCTTTGATGTAGAGGTATGTATAAACTTATTATCTTTCAGGTAAATACCTACATGGTTCACATTCGATTTTGACTTACCACTGGTAACAAAAAATACCAAATCACCTTCCTTTAACTTACTCTTTCTTATTTTTCTACAGTTTTTATTAAGCATGTTTGCCGAATTACGTTCTATATTTTTATTGTATACTGTTTTGTAAACACTGTACACAAAATAGGAGCAATCGGTTCCATTACGTGAGGTTCCTCCATCCACATGCGGAACGTGTAACCAAGAAGCCACTTCTTTATAAAGCGAATAATTATCTTTTCTGTTTTTATTCAGACCTAAAGCATCATATACTTCGCTGCTCTGTTTTTTTTCAATTAACTGCGTTGTACTGCAACTGAATAGCAGCAATGCAATACAACTTAATAGTATAAAACGAAAATGAATATATTTATGTAATGAAATAGTCATACCTCTTATTTTTTGAACAAATCTCAAAACCCAGAAAAATTTAAGAAACCCCTCCGCTTCGCTCGTCCCCTTAAAAAGGGGACAGTTATTAAGCAATTAGTTTTGTACATTTGATTAGCTGATTTATCTCACATCTCATTTTACGAACTAATTCCCGAACTCCCAGCTCTTCCCTTTTTAAGGGAAGTCCCCGCAGGGGGATGGGTTTCTTTAATCCCTTTTTAAGGGAAGTCCCCGCAGGGGGATGGGTTTCTTTAATCCCTTTTTTAGGGAAGTCCCCGCAGGGGGATGGGTTTCTTTAATCCCTTTTTAAGATAAGTTCCCGAAAGTGTGAGGGGTTTCTTAATCTTGAATTATTTCAGCCTTTTTTTATAATTGATTATTACTTTCAAATCTTCCAACTGTTCTGGCTTATCAATTTCAAGAACCAACGGAATCAGTTTCCCTATCGCTGTTTTTTGTTCAAAGCGCTGCTTTATCATCTCATCTATTGGCAACTCCATAACTCCATGATAAGTTTTATCGGTAAAGTAAAAAGTAGTTTTAAAGTGCTTATCCCAAATAGAAAGCCAGAATAGAGTCTTTTTCTTATAAATGACTTTACAAAGCCATGCTTTTCCATCTTTATAAAAATTCCATTCAGGATTTAAATCAAATTCGGCACTTGTTATTATTTTTGTCAATTCTTCATAAACATCATAACATTCTTTACCAAGTGCATTTTCCAATACTTTCGCTGTTGGGAAAATTTCGGAATCTCTCAATAATAGATTTTCTTCCATAAAACAAAAGGTATTTTATTTGCTATTTATTTGTCATTCATGTATTTATTAATGATATCAATTGCTTTTTTATTGCCGTTTTCAGTTCTCATCCTTTGACCCAAGTTATTTGCATTATTTACAATTTCAGGTTGTATTGCAAACATAATTGCGTTGCTTAAATTTTCGACCGACAAATTCTTTTTCGAAATTGGTTTTGAACCAACTCCCAATTCATAAACCCGTTGACCCCATGCAGGTTGGTCGGCTATATGAGGTATAATTACTGTTGGTTTTCCTGCAATAAGTCCGGCGGCTGTTGTACCTGCACCACCATGATGAATAACCATTTTCATTCGTGGAAACAACCATGTAAAAGGAATATTCTCAATCAGAAATATATTGTCGGGAACATTTCCACTAAAACTGTTTTTTGTCCATCCCAAACCAATAATTGCCCGTTGCTTTGTTTTGGTTACTGCTTCCGAAATTATTTCAAATGTTTTTGTAAACGAATTGATATCTTTCATACTTCCAAAACCAATAAAAATGGGCGGTTCACCAATTTTTAAAAAATCATCGAGTTCTTTTGTTGGAACAAAATTCACTTCCTTTTCAATCATCAAACTACCTACAGTTTGTACATTATTTCCCCATTCTACCGCCGGTTGAAAGGTTAGAGGACTGTATGCATTTATCACAGGCCTTCCACTTTTTATTTGTTGTATTAGAGGAGATGTTTTAAAATCAACTTTTTTCTGTACATTTTCATTCCAGAATTCTACTATGGCAGATTTAGACAATGCCCAGAAAACTTTATAAAAAATTGCATGAGTCAATGAGTTATAAGCTCTGCCCAATCGAGGTAACGAATAAAATAGTATAGATGGATAATCTTTTGTAGCAACTACCGGAAACGGATTTAGTAATACACTTTTTTTGTTCAGAACTTGTGCAATAAAATATCCAAGTGGTATTCCGGGATGAAAAACAATAAGATCAACATCCTGACAAGCTTTCCATATTTCGCCATGAGTTTTAATCATTAGGGTTTTCAATTTTTTTGAACTATTTAAATGACTTGTGATAAATTTAATTGGGTTATTGCCTTTGGTCATTTCCTGAACATCACTGTTTCCCTCCATTAGTTCCTGAATATCAACATCAAGTGCAAAAAACTTTAAACCATAATTGATAACATAATCTTCTTCATTTTTTGCCGATA
>JBMOHG010000469.1:0-2885 GCA_049317965.1 Paludibacter sp. | reverse complement strand
ACCAGCACTTGAAAAAGCACCAATAACAAGAACCGAATTATATTTTGAATGATTGTGAGCATCTGTTTAATTTACAATTTTAAAATTTACAATTTACAATAGAATGATAACGTAAATTGGAAATGACTAAATAGTACATTTATAATTATTCTTCAGTTGTTTTTTCAAGTGCTTTTTGTTCGTTGTAATTTATATAGTTGATAATTTTTACATGCGATAGTGTTCGGAAATTTACCGCCAGTTTCACTTTTATATCAAAATAGGAATCACTTTCTTTAATGTGAAAATCTTCAATATTCCCAACGGGTATTCCTTCGGGAAATGTACTTGTTAATCCGCTGGTAATAAGCGTATCGCCTAATGCAAGTTCTACGTGGCGGGCAATATCGGTAAGGTTTGCATATCTGTAATCTTCACCAGTCCAGAGCAATGGGCCACTATAGTTGTTTCGTTTAAACTTACAACTTATTTCGATTTTAGGATTTAGAATAGGAATAACTACAGCAAAACGATTCGAAACTGTTTTTACAATTCCAACTACACCTTCGTCGCTAATTACTCCCATGTCGGTTTTTATTCCATCAATTGCTCCTTTGTTGATGGTTATATAATTTTGTAACTTATTGGTAGAGTTATTAATAACTTTTGCTGAAATGAACTGATATTCCATTTCGGGCGGAACACGAAAATGAACCGAATCTGAAGTTTCGGGTTGCATTGTCGCAATTTTATTTTGAAGATTGATGATTTGGTTTTTTAGTGCGGTATTTTCTTCCGACATGTTTTCGTTAGCAGCGCGGAGTTTGAAAAACTCTACAATGGAATTACTCCATTCGTACATACCGGAAACCATCGAATTACTTGATGACAAAAAAATACTCCTTTGAAACTCTTGATTTTTCACAATCAAGGTAAAGGAGACTATCTCTAAAAAAAGAAATAAAAAAACAACGCTATATTGAATCAAAAAATTGATAAGATTCTTCATGTTCGATCAAATCTGAGCGGGGAAACTAATTAGCAATTGTGTAATGAGTAAATTAGATAAATTGTAACAGCTTTATAATTAAAAGGCAAACACACTAAAAGTGTATTTGCCTATAAATGAACTATTTTGCTTATCGAATCAAGAACGAAAATTTATCAACATTTTTCAATGCTATTCCCGTTCCACGAGCCACAGCACGTAATGGATCTTCAGCAATGTGGAATTGAATATTCAATTTATCGGTCAAACGTTTGTCCAATCCGCGTAGTAATGCTCCACCACCGGCTAAATAAATACCGCCTTTTACAATGTCGGCATACAACTCTGGAGGAGTTTGTTCCAATGCACTTAAAATTGCTGATTCAATCTTAGAAATTGATTTTTCAAGACAATGAGCAATTTCCTGATATGAAACAGGCACTTGCATTGGTAATGCAGTCATACGGTTTGGTCCGTGAACAATAAAATCTTCTGGAGCATCTTCCAAATCGGTTAAAGCCGCACCAACATTGATTTTAATCAACTCAGCAGTACGTTCGCCCACTTTTATATTGTGCATACGACCCATATATTCAACAATGTCCAATGTTAAGTCATCGCCGGCAATACGAATAGATTTATTAGAAACTATACCACCAAGCGAAATTACAGCAATTTCGGTTGTTCCACCACCAATATCAACAATCATACATCCGTTAGGTGCTTCTACATCGATTCCAATACCAATAGCAGCAGCCATAGGTTCGTAAATCATATATACTTCGCGTCCACCAGCATGTTCCGACGAGTCACGTACAGCTCTGATTTCTACCTCTGTACTTCCGGAAGGAATACAAACTACCATTTTGAGTGATGGTGAGAAAAGATGATTTTTTGTTGGAATCATCTTGATCATTCCACGAATCATTAATTCGGCAGCGTAAAAGTCGGCAATAACACCATCGCGTAATGGACGAACCGTACGAATTCCTTCGTTTTCTTTTCCCTGCATTTGACGTGCACGCTCACCAATAGCAATTAACTTATCGGTACGTTTGTCTAAAGCAACTACCGAAGGTTCATCAACCACAATTTTATCGTTGTGAATGATAATCGTATTCGCTGTGCCTAAGTCGATTGCAATTTCTTGCGTGAATGAAAATAGTCCCATTTCTTAATTTATTTCAGGTTTGTTTATATTTGTTTTGTTAGAGACGAGGCATGCCTCGTCTCTACTAGAAAATTAATGTTTAAAATGTCTAAATCCGGTAGTGACCATTGCCACGCCGTTTTGATTGCATGTATTTACCGAATCCTGATCTTTAATTGAACCTCCGGGTTGAATAACAGCCGAAATGCCAGCTTCATAAGCAATTTGAACACAATCAGGGAATGGAAAAAATGCATCGGAAGCCATAACTGCTCCGTTCAAATCTATTTTGAATGAATCAGCTTTATCAATTGCATGAGTCAAAGCATCAACGCGCGAAGTTTGTCCTACGCCACTGGCACAAAGCTGTTTGTTTTTTGCCAATACGATAGCGTTTGATTTTGAGTGTTTTACAATTTTATTTGCAAATAATAAATCTTCAATTTCATCTACTGTTGGTGCTTTTTCAGTTACAACATTCAATTCATCAGCCGTTTCGGTATGCAAATCTTTATCCTGCATCAAAACTCCGTTGAGTAACGAACGGAATTGTTTCGATTTAGATTTTGCTTCTTTTAAAATCAAAATGATGCGGTTTTTCTTTTGAGCAAGTATTTCGATAGCTTCCAAATCATAATCGGGAGCAATTACCACTTCAAAGAAAATTTTATTCATTTCCAATGCAGTTTCTTTGTCAATAATGGCATTTGTAATTAAAACACCACCAAATGCCGAAACCGGATCGGCAGCCAAAGCTGCATTCCATGC
>JBMOHG010000468.1:0-2891 GCA_049317965.1 Paludibacter sp. | reverse complement strand
ATGCCATTTCACACAAAGTATATTTTGGTACTACCGAACAGCCTGAATTGTTAGGTGAAACGGTTTCA
Source organism: Paludibacter sp. (assembly GCA_049317965.1). GTDB lineage: Bacteria > Bacteroidota > Bacteroidia > Bacteroidales > Paludibacteraceae > Paludibacter. The sequence goes on along the minus strand of JBMOHG010000468.1, from coordinate 2,823 downwards.
AATACTATAAACACAGCTGTTCTCGAAGCTAATAAAACCTATTACTGGAAAGTAAATACGATTACTGCCAATGGCGAACTTGAAGGTTCACTCTGGAGATTCACCACTTCTGATAACATCGACCCTGTAACACCATCTTCACTTACGTTGATTGGGAAAAATAATCAATCTGTTATCATTGGAAATCCTATTGAAACTTTCAGTTACAAAATGGGTGGTGCTACAAAATTTGCAACCACCGGATTACCAGCAGGAACACAAGCTGTATTAAAAACCGATACAATTGTAATTTTTGGAACTCCAACCACAACCGGTACTTATGGTTTTTCTGTAGAAACAACAGATGCACTTTCTAATGCAAAAGTTACCGGAGTTATTGTGGTTAAAAATGTGAATGATACCATTCCTGACCCACCTACCGAAACAGATTATACATCACTTCGACTCAAGAAATATTCCACTTTCCTCGATTGTAAAACCATGCCACAGGAGCCTGCATGGATATTGAAAAATGGAAGTGTAAGTTGGACATCGGCTACCGGTTATAAATGGGGAAGTACATCCGCATATTTAACTGTGAAAGTGAATGGTTGCACTAAAGTTGAGTGTACTTTTACCAATAGTAGCACTTCACGTCCAATCGTTATTTCGGATGGAGGAGGCAGCAACGATAAAACAGCTTATCCAACAACTGCAAATGTAGAAACTCTGACTACTTTTATACCAAAAACTACAGGTGATGATGATATTACGATAAAAACTTCAAGTTCGAGCGGTTTGCTGATTACAAAAATCACACTTTATGGTATCAGTAGTGCTGTACAGGAAATTAAACTTGAAAATCTGATTAATTTAAAACTTGAAAATGGAAGTCTGAAAAGTTCTGAACCTGTGAATATTTATTCTGTTTCGGGTCAGATAATTCAAAAAAACATCAAAGAAACAACTCTTAAGAAAGGTATTTATATCTTCAACTATAAAAACATAAACTCAAAAATTATTGTGTTTTAATTTGTTATTTCATTCAATAGCAATTTCTTTATAATCTAATTTATAATATTAATTTCTTAAATTTTGATACTGTAATTGCTTGAAAAACATTTATAATATTTATCATTATTCAAATACGATCTTAATTATGTCTTATCTCAAAACCTTATTAATTCTTATTTCTTGCTTGTTTTTTACAAACAAATTGTTTTCCGAAACTCCCTATTCTCAGCGAATGGCGCAATCGCAGATGACCCGAAGTGGAAACATTATTAGTTGGGATTATCCGAATGGATTATTTGTTGAATCGATTCTCAAAGTATACAATCAATATGGTGGTAGCAATTATTATAATTATGCATTAAACCATGCGAAAGCAGTAATAAGCACTTCAGGAAAGATTGCTGCTGGTTATAATTTTACTGCATACACGCTAGACAATATTAATCCCGGTTCATTTTTATTGCAAATATATGCAACTGAAAAAAATCAACAATATAAAATTGCACTGGATACTTTACGCAAACAAATGTTGAAGCAACCACGTACCAATAACAATGCAACAGGTGGTTTTTGGCACAAAGCATCCTATCCTCATCAAATGTGGCTCGATGGATTATATATGGGAACACGTTTTCTGGCTGCTTATGATAAATCGTATAACAATGGTCAGGCTTACGATGATATTGTCAATCAGTTTGTGCTTATTCACAGCAAAACCTACGACCCGACTTACCAACTGAATTATCATGCCTGGTCGGCATTAACGACAGATGCAAACTCATTTTGGGCAAATAAAACGGCACCATTTATAGGTTGCTCAAAAGAATTTTGGGGACGAGGTTTGGGCTGGTATGCAGCAGCTTTGGTGGATGTTCTTGAAATTTTACCTGCAAATTATGCACGTCGACAAGAGTTAGTCAACATTTTGGGTCAGGTGGCAGCAGGCATAAAACGCTGGCAAGACCCGGCAAGCGGTTGCTGGTATCAGTTACTGAGATACGATGGCACGCTAACTTCCAACGGAACTTCCAATTACCTGGAAGCATCGGCATCTTGTATGTTTACTTACACACTTTTAAAAGCAGTTCGGTTAGGATTAATTCCTAAATCAGATTACCAGTCCACAGCCACGAAAGCCTATCAGGGTTTGATTGCTAATTTTATAACAGCAGATGCAACTGGAGCTTTATCACTGAATAATATTTGTAAATCAGCAGGTCTTGGTCCATCTACAAGTCCTGCACGCGATGGTACAATCAATTATTATTTGAATGGTAGCGATGCCGGAGTTAAAGTTTCGAACGATTTGAAAGGGGTAGGACCATTTATTCTGGCAAGTGTTGAATATGAGATGATGAGCAATCTAACTACTAATAAAGAAATCTCACTTTCCGAAAACGATAGATTCAATATTTCGAGCAACAACAACGTAATTACCATTCAATCTTACCATCATAATCTCTCGAAAGTGTCAATATACAATATGCAGGGCATTGAACTAAAACATTGGTTTGGAAGCGATTCATCAGAAGTAAGCATTAATTTACCCGTTTTTCAGAACGGTATTTATCTTTTACGCATCAACGAGGGAGAATTCAGAAAATTAAAGATTTGAAAGCCACTCCATTAAAACAAAACCACATAACTTCCCTTCAAACAATAGGCTTTATGCCTAAAAATTGCGTCACACACATGTGAAAGTAACAATTACCCCTCGGCGAAACATTCACAATGATGTGAATGTACATTTTACACCTCAGCGAAGCTTTCACAACGATGTGATTCTACTTTTTAGCTCTCCGCGAAGCATTCACAATGATGTGAATGTAC
>JBMOHG010000467.1:0-2893 GCA_049317965.1 Paludibacter sp. | reverse complement strand
CAAGTGGGTTCATTAAATCGACTTTAAAATACTGCATCATTTGTGGAATGGTGGCTTGATGAATATCTACACCCATTGCTTGTGAAAACAATGCAGCTTTTTCAGGTACTCGAGCTATTGCTATTTTGATTTCTTCCATGTATGAAGCCATTAAAGCCAAAGCTGTTAATGCAGCTGATCCAATAGCAAAACCCTTACCTGTTGCAGCTGTTGTATTTCCTAATGAATCTAAAGCATCAGTACGTTTGCGAACTTCTTCACCTAAACCACTCATTTCGGCATTACCACCTGCATTATCAGCAATTGGTCCATAAGCATCAGTTGCTAAGGTAATTCCTAAAGTAGAAAGCATACCCACAGCTGCAATAGCAATACCATATAATCCAAAGCTAATATTATCTAAATTAAAATTAGCTGCAAAAAGGAAAGCCAAAATAATAGAAGCTCCAACTATTAGCACAGGAAAAGCAGTAGAAATCATACCTGTACCAATACCTGCAATAATCACTGTTGCAGGACCTGTTTTTGTCGATTCAGCAATTCTTTGAGTTGGTTTATAACCTGCTGAAGTAAAGTATTCAGTAATTTTACCAATTCCAATTCCACCCAATAAACCTACTAACATCGCACCCCAAATACCTAAGTAATTTGGAATTTCGAGATAGTAAAGAATTAAAAATGAAATAATAGCAATAAAGATTGAACTTACATTAACTCCTCTCCCAAGTGCATTTAATAATTGTTTTTGTGAAGCACCTTCTTTGGCTTTTACCAAGAATATACCTAAAATTGAAAGCAGAATACCTACAGCGGCAATAATCATTGGTGCAATAACACCATTCATTTGAATTTTCAAAATCTCATCTTGCGTACCTGTAACTCCAATATTTAATAAATTTGTTGCAGTAAATGCAGTTGCACCAAGTGCAGCTGTAGAAAGTATAGCACCACAATACGATTCGTATAAGTCAGCACCCATACCAGCAACGTCGCCCACATTATCGCCCACATTATCAGCAATTGTTGCTGGATTACGAGCGTCATCTTCAGGAATTCCAGCTTCCACTTTACCAACAAGGTCAGCACCAACATCAGCAGCTTTAGTAAAAATACCACCACCCACACGTGCAAACAAGGCTTGAGTAGAAGCACCCATACCAAATGTAAGCGTAGTAGTAGTAATCATAATTAATTTCATCGAAGGATCTGCGGCAATAATACTATTTGTTGTACTATCCAATGCACCAATTATATATTGCAATGCATAAAACCAAACAGAGATGTCGAGCAAACCAAGGCCAACAACTACCAAACCCATAACAGCACCCGATCGGAAAGCCAAACGCAATCCATCGTTCAACGAACGCTGTGCAGCATTAGCAGTACGAGCCGAGGCATAAGTAGCCGTTTTCATTCCAAAGAACCCAGCTAAACCAGAGAAAAAACCACCTGTTAAGAATGCAAATGGAACCCAAGGGTTTTGAATTTCAAGCACATAAGCCATAACTGCAAAAAGGGCAGTAAGAATAATGAAAACAATTGTAACAACTTTGTATTGTTGTTTCAAATAAGCCATTGCACCTTCGCGAACATACAACGCAATTTTTTTCATTGTATCTGTACCTTCACTTTCCTTCATCATTTGTTTGAAGAAGTAATACGCAAATCCCAATGCAATTATAGCTGCAGCGGGCACTAAAAAGAAAATTTTGTTTTCCATAAATGTGTAAATAAATGATTGATATAAAATTGATTAATTAAAAAAAAATTCAGGGTTAATTATTTGATAAGATTAATATATTCATTTAAAATTGAAAGCGAATAATCAGCAGCATGTTGATTTACAAATCCTATTGCGGAAGCATGAGCTTCTTCGTCGGCAGAATCTGAAATTACACGAACAACGACTAATGGAACTCCATAATCATCACAAACCTGAGCCACCGCTGCACCTTCCATTTCGGCACAAACAACTGATGGCAAATTCTTTATCAAAGCGCGTTTCATTTCTTTACTTGAGATAAACAAATCAGCACTAGCAATGTCTCCAATCAACATTTTAGGATTTGTGATTTTTTGTTCTACTAGTATTTTACGAAATCCTTTGTCGTTTTTCAGAAAATTATGAACTGCTTGAGACATTATATCCACATTTTGTTGTGGTGTTTCGTATGAAGTTTTCCCGGTTAATGGAATTTCAAAACGTCGCATCAATGGACGTGCATCCATGTCATGCTGAAATAATCTTTGTCCAATTACCACATCTCCAACATTTAATTCCGGAGAAATTCCACCAGCTACACCTGTAAATACTATTCTATCAACATTAAATTCCAAAATTAAATGCGTTGTGGTAGTTGCGGCTGCTACTTTACCCCAACGAGAAAAAACAGCAACTACTTCTTGTCCAAATAGTTCACCGCGATAATAAATTCTGCTGCCCCGCTCAACAATTTCTTTATTAGTAATTGCAGCAATAATTTTATCCATTTCTTCGGGCATTGCACCCATGATTCCTAGTAACATAGTATTGATAGATAACCCCCAACCCCTTAAGGGGTGTAAGAGAGATTAGTAATGAATAAATTGTATGTTTTTTATAAACAATTTCACAATAATAACTTGGTTAAAATTAAGAACCAAAACTAACTTAGTTCCCCTTTAGGGGCTAGGGGTTCTACTCTTAACTTTATAATCCTCTGATATAATGTAGGATGCGAATAATGAAAAAATACATATAATGGATGTGGCATCAAATTACTTAATGAAGTAGCAGAGAGCTTTTTTAACCCTGAAATCAATTGATTTGTAAAACCATATCTTGATGCAAAAGCATCTGCTTGATATTCAAATTTTCTTGATAAAACGTTAGTAAAAATATCTAACAACAATG
>JBMOHG010000466.1:0-2895 GCA_049317965.1 Paludibacter sp. | reverse complement strand
ATTATTTTTCTTATCGGTGTATCGTAAAGTGTACATTAACTGCCTGTTAATATCAAAATTATCATTACTACCAACTCCATAATTGATGTTTTGAAGCCCTACAACATACTGGATTTCTTTGCTATTAGAGAATAGCAAACTACCATAAAGCTTAAAATTTGAACGTGCAGGTTGGTTTGACATTAAATTGTATATCTGAGCATCAAAGTTAAGTGGAGATGAGTTTTGAACTCTTTGATTAGGATAAATACTGTTCAGTTTTTTAATTAATATTGTAGAATTCTTGCGAGCTTTATCAGTAGAAGCAGTAGCAACAATAGCCGATTCCTTCCAGTTATTTTCATATCTTGTTTTATCGGCATAACTAAGTTTCTTTTGGTAAGCAACGTTATGACCTACTACAGTATCTTTAAATGCTGGCAAATCGATAAACTCAACAAATTCATTATTTGGATTATCTGAAATTGTCAATAATTTGCCAATACTATAATTAATCTTGATTAATTCGTTAGTATTTCCTCTATTAACCAGATTGAATTTAAATTCGGCATTAGTGGAGTTCTCGGTAAAAAATATATTATTCTTTTTGGTAGTAAAGTCCCATTTTACGACAGATGGAATAGTTAAATAGGTGTTAGCTGAAATTTGTCTTTCGATGGTTTTAAAGGTGCCTCCCACTATATATGAAATTCCTCCAATGGCATTCACATCGGGTGAAACACGAACAGGAATCCATGCAGTATCTCCGGGGTTAATAATTATTTGCCCAGTTGGAAATGTAATTATTTTCCAGTTTTTTGGACCATTAAATGTCACGTTACCATTTACAACTTTCGATGATGAATTAATGATTTTCAGCACATTAAAATACAAACTGGAAACCTCAAGACTATCATTTCCTTTTACAAATGATATAGTAATATCATTTCCTGCATCTTGAGCATTGACAATAGAAGTTGAAGAAATTAAAAATAAAATACAGCTAATCGGTGCGATTAGAAGGAATCTTATAATACGATAAGTATTGATGTAGATGACTTTCACTGTATGTTACAATTTATCACGGTAGGATTATTTTAGAATCCGGGACCGGTTGGCACCAATTCGAATTCTATTTCAACGTTATAATAATCGGCCGATTCACCCATTAATGAACCATTACCACCACTAGTTGCAGGCTTTCCACATTCATAGGAAATATTCAATTGATGATTTGCCCAATCTAAATTAGTAAAGGATAGGTTGGTATATGAAAATAGCGGAATCCAATCTGTAGTAAGCGACTTATAACCAGTAGAAATACCACTTTCAAGTCCAATAATATTCTCAGCCTTAATTCTTATTCTGTTCAAGGGTAATGTATAAACATCACCTTTAATGTTAGTTTGACTATTGAAAGATCTAAAGTTAAGAATAAAACCCTCTAATGTATGACCAACTTTACTCGAATCGGCCAAAGAAATTCCTACATGCGTACCAGTATTGATCTCAATTCCATTTTTAATTTTATCTAAAGTGTTGAAATTAAATGGAATACTGCTGCCATATAGAATAGTTAATCTAGCCGCATTCCATTCCTGAGATACACCTTTCGGAATACTGATTAATACCAATAATAAAGCAAATAGTATTTTGAGTTTTCGTTCCAATGTTTGAAGTGTATAATGAAACGGTATAAAAGTAATAAAAAAGATTAATCAACACATTAAATGTTGATTAATCTTTTCAAATTTTATAGAGAAATAAGTTTAAATTGAAGCAACATCAAATATTACATTCACAACATATCTGTCAGCTACAGGACTTGGATTTTGGTCAATAAGCTTCACGTCATTCATAGGTACAACTGCACCTGCTTCAGCAGTTCCACAACGCCAGTTTAAAGTAAATGAATTATCAACTGCATCACCTGCATTTGCATTAACGGTTCCATTGTCAGTAATCAAAACAATAGGATAAGTTTGTAATGCAGAAACTTCGGTAGCATTTTTGGTAGGTACACTCCACAATGAAGCACCTGCAGTAGCACCTTTTAATGCTGCCGCACCTTCAAAAGTATTTGAACCATTATTGGTAATAGTAAATCCAACATTATTAATGTCGAATTTTGCTGTAGGGTGGTCAGTTCCTAAGAAATCAGCTTCTTCAGTTCCGTAAGTTAATTCCCAACGAGTTGAAGATGAAACAGAAAAATCAGTTTGATAAAGAGATTGAGAAGTGGTAGGGTTGGCAGATGCAGAAGCTACTTCTGATGACAAACCGTTTTTGTAATCATCAATTGTATTGAAAACGAATTCGATATTACCGCCATTGGTAATAGTCATACGCAATACTTGGTTCAGATTAACTGCAACCGGAATAACACTTCTGTCTTTTACTGCTTGTGAAAAAAGTGAAAAACTACAAAATAACAAAATAACTACGAAATTAATTCTTTTCATGATACTTAAAAATTTAAATTGTTGTTAATTAATAATTAAAAATAATAGTGATATTTTATGTGTGTATAAATTCAATTTGTTCTTGTTATAAATTTAAATTGTAATTGATGATATTATAAAAGCTATGCCAAAGTGAAAATTTTAAATTACCGAATACATTTAACATAGCAAAATGCAGTATCATGTAGCATTTACTACGTTTTTGTTGTAGCATTTATTACATTTTGAGTTGCAAAAATAGTATTATTTTTTTATTTCTAACGATTAATTTTAATTTAAAATTCCATATTGCAATAATATTTTTTGCACTATTATATATACGTCTGGAATAGAGGATTTAAGTAATTAAAAAAATATATACTAAAGTGTTTATTTAAGATTTATTATTTAGTTTTTTAATTCATAAAAATTCTAGAATTGGCTTCTGTAAGGATTTTACAAACATTTTAAGAGT
>JBMOHG010000465.1:0-2903 GCA_049317965.1 Paludibacter sp. | reverse complement strand
AATTGAATAATAGAAAATAAATTATTTGAAATATTAAAGTAACAAATGCGCAAAATAACATTCATCATATTATTAGTCTGTATATTTATTAATATTCAAGCAAAATCACCACATGGTGATAAGCTGAAAGTAGACTGTGGCGTTTGTCATACAACTGACAATTGGACAAAAATTAAATCGGGATTTGACCATAATACTACAAAATTCCCGCTCATTGGGCAACACAAAATAGTTGGTTGTAAAAAATGTCATGCAACTCTCAAATTTTCTGAAGCTAAAACAGAATGTTATGAATGTCATACCGATCTACATCAAGGTACTACAGGTAGAGATTGTGAACGATGCCATACTACCAAATCGTGGATTGTTACCAACACAAAATCATTGCACCAACAAGCTGGTTTCCCTTTGAGAGGAGCCCACGAAACTGCCGATTGTAATCGCTGTCATAAATCTGCATCGAATTTAAGATTTAATAATTTAAATACCGATTGTTACACTTGTCATAAAGATAAATATTTTGCGACTGCAGGTAAACCTTACGATCACAAAGTATTAGGTTTTGATACAGATTGTGCAAGATGTCACAATATGGCCGGAATGGATTGGAATTCTATTGGTAAAGGTTTCGATCATAATTTCTTCCCTTTGACGGGTGGACACAATATTGCATGTAACGATTGTCATAAAGGCGGCGATTATCGAAAGAAAATATCATCGGATTGTACAACCTGCCATAGTGGTAAAAAGTCGCAGGCTATAGCTTCATATCCTGCTCATGCGAGCGTTTATGCAAAGTTCACTTGTGGTGAATGTCATACTACTAAAACATGGAATACGGTGAAGTTTAAACAGCATGACAGCTATTTTGGAATATATTCGGGTAAGCACAATGGTACTTGGACAAGATGCGTGGAATGTCATACCAACAATGCGGGTTACAAACCAAATTGCACAAGTTGTCATGATCATAACAAAACCAAAACAGATCAACAGCACAGAGGAGTTGATGATTATGTATATAATTCGGCTTCCTGCGTTTCTTGCCATCCTAATTCGAGAAAAGGTGATGATTGATTTGTGAAATCTTACTTGTTTTAATGTAAACTAATTCAAAACCCATGAAAACGTTTCTTATTTTCACATTATATTTTGTTTCTGTTTTTAGCCTATGGGGTCAAAACCCCGAGGAAGTAAAATCAGGAAGTGTATCATTTATAAGTTCTCAGAATGTATATGTTCAGTTTGTAAACACTGATGGTATTCATATTGGTGACACATTATTCATTTTGAAAGATAACAATATTTTACAACCGGCTTTGGCTGTAAATAGCTTATCATCAATTTCTTGTGTTGGAACAATATTAAATGGAGCTCAACTTAAACTTACCAACAAATTAGTGGCAAAGATAAAGTTAGAAATACCTATTGAAGTTATAACTGAAAAGTCAAATGAATCATTGGCAGTAAATGATTTAGCATTAAAAAACAACAAATTAAAAGACACTACATCAATAAATAAAGAAAGGATTGATGGAAGAATTTCAGTATCATCTTATTCAAATTTTTCGTCTAATGCAATGAGTATAACGACTCCAAATTATCGACTAAGATACAATTTAGCATTGAATGCTGAACACATTGCCAATTCAAAATTCTCGTTTGAAAATTATATGTCATTTACTCATACTTTTAATAATCCATTGGCATTAAAGGATTTAAAAATCTATAATTTGGCAGTAAATTATGATATTGATTCAACTTCTACTGTGAGTTTTGGTAGAAAAATCAATGTAAATACAGCAAATATTGGTGCTGTTGATGGATTTCAATTCGAAAAAAGAATTAAAGATTTGACTCTTGGTGTTTTAATAGGTTCACGACCTAACGATTCTACATACAGTTACGACGGAAATTTGTTTCAATATGGTGCTTATGTTAGTCACAATTTTGATGGTGAACTAGCTAATGCACAAACTTCTATCGGATTTTTCAATCAAACTAATAAATTGAAAACTGATAGACGCTACATTTATTTGCAACATTCCAATTCATTATTGAAAAATGTAGATTTGTTTGGTTCGGCAGAAATTGATTTATTCAATGGAACAAAAAACAGTATAAACTTAACAAGTACTTATTTATCATTATCTTACCGACCAGCAAAAATTCTTTCGCTTGCTTTGTCGTACGACGCTCGAAAAAACATCTATTACTACGAAACTTACAAAAATAAAATTGATAGCACCTTAGAAAAAGAAACTCGTCAGGGTTTGAGGTTTCGATTTAATTTTCGACCATTCAAGTATTTTAGTTGGGGAGGAAATGCAGGTTATCGATTACAATCGCCCACCTCGCACGAATCGTTAAATGCAATCAGCTATCTTAATTTTTCAAAATTACCTTTTATTGATGCCTCATTAACATTAACCGGAACTGCACTTAAAACTGCAAATATTTCAGGTTTTATTTATGGTGGTTCAATGTCAAAAGATTTTATTGATGGAAAATTATCGGCTGAAATTGAATACCGAAAAGCGTTGATTTTCGCACAAGATATTGCCGAAATAAGTTTGTTTTATCATTTGTCTAAGAATCTGATGCTTTCAGCAGATTTTGAGGGCACTTTGGAGCAAGGTGAAGTAGCTACAAGGGTATTTATAAATATATCAAAAAGATTCTAAGTCTGTTTTATAACCTTATACTAATTATTATACTTCATATTATAAAAAAGGAATTCAAAAAATTACAAATATGTTCAAAGACATTCGAATAAGAATTATATTTTTTACTTCAATTCTATTTTTGCTAATATCTTGTAATTCAAATACATCAGATCTATTGCCAACAGTGAATACCGATAATGTAATTGTAGTTATTGGCAAAACTGCAAAATGCGGTGG
>JBMOHG010000464.1:0-2906 GCA_049317965.1 Paludibacter sp. | reverse complement strand
TCAATAAATTGATTGTTTAATATTTTTATACTGGAAGTTCCTTTACTATTATCAATATTTGTATATCCAAGACCTGCTCCCCTATTTCCACAGGTATTGCCCTTAATAATACAATTTTCGATAGTACCACCAGTCCCGATAGTTACACATATTCCTCCACCATAAGTAGTACATGTATTATTTTCTATAGTACAACCACTCACCACATTAAGAGCATCTTCGGTAGAATAGGCAAATGCAATGCCACCTCCTACAGGGTCTTTGCCATTACCTTTGATTAATTTATTACCAAAAATATATGAATCTAATACTTGTCCACCATTTAAATAAATTCCACCTCCTGCACCATAATAGTTATTTGTAGTAGATGTATTATTACATTCATTATTTGACACTATACAATTTTGCATAGTCCAGCCTTTGGTTAAATAAGCACCAACGCCAAAAACTAAATCAGTGAGATTAGTTATTTTACAATTGGTAATAGTAAAACCATCAAAATAGGTAATAGGCGTAGTAGCAGAACCTTGTGTAGTAATACCCTGTGTACAAACATAATTACCATCAAAAATTGTAGGAGTAGTAAATTCCCATGCTTTACCACCCGATACTTTGCTTCTTTGGGCAATTGAGGTTTCAGTACCATTAAAACCGCCATAAACACTTACTTTTTTAGAACCAAAATTTGCAGTCATCAAGTAAGTACCGCCTGCAACCCAGATTTCATCTTTTCCATCTTCTGCATAAGTATTACTGTAATACCATTTCCTAAACTCTTCCGTCAATGTAACGTTAACTTCACCTGCTCCGGCCAAACGCCATGAGTTTGTACCAGTGGTTCCTTCTACCAAATAGCGTATTGAAAATGCTGATAAGCTGCATAATAATGCTACTAATAATGTAATTTTTTTCATGTTGTTTTTATTTTAAATTATGAATATGATTTAAAATACTAATCAGAAAGAGTATAACTCATTCTGATTAGTGTAAAATTTAAATTATGATTATCGAACTATCACTTTATTTACTTTGTCAGTAGCACGAACCAAATAGATACCTTGTGGTAGTGAAATTGAAATTGACGAATTCAATGCTTTTTGGCTACTAATCAAATTGCCGGAGATGCCGTAAACCATTACACTTTCACCGATAGTTAAACCACGCAATTCAATACTGTTTTGTGCTGAATAACACTGCATAGTGCTTTGAACAGGTTTAATATCTGTTGATAAACTACTTCGTTCATAAGCACCCCTATCAAAAGCATTTCCTAATGGGCGTGTATTTCCTAGAATATCGGTTGTGATTAAAATGGGTGATGCACTTAAGTCTGTTCCTGAATCAACTGCAGGAGAACCAATAAGCATACTCCAATTGGCAGCAGCTGATGCGGCTTTTTGTACCCCACCGTCGGATGTAGATGGTACACCGGTAAATAATGTAGGTGAAACAAAAGTGTTATTTGGCGATACGGTTAGAGTTGTAATATTACCTGTTGTACTTCCACCAGCTGCAGTAGTGTTTTTATCAGCTGTTGTTGCATTATAATTTGATATTGACAAACTTGTTGTGTTAATATTTGCTGTATTTACATTTCCCCAGAACACATTATTGGTAAGGGTTTGTGTTTGTGTAAGTGTATTTAACGTATAACCAGTTGTACCAGGGTCATTGTTATTTGCAAATGTACAATTATATAATTTTTGAGTAGCATTATTTAAATGCAAAGTACAATTATTAGTTGCTGCAGTTGAACTATTATTTGCGAAAACACAGTTTTGTATAACTAAATTTGCAAGATTTGTATATAATGCACTTATTGAGGCACCAGATGCACTAGTAGATTTATTATCACGAAAAACACAGTTTTTTATAGGGTTATATTTACCTCCTCCTAAATACATTCCGCCCGCACTAAGACCAATATTACCAATAATTTGATTATTCTCAAATGTAACAGTAGCAGCTGTTCCAAAATTTAATCCAACTCCACCACCGTAATCCGAAGAAGTGTTTTCGATAAACTGGCAGTTCTTAACACTAAAAGTTGATGTGCCTCCCGTTGTGGCATTTGTATATCCCAGGCCTGCGCCTCTATTACCCGCAAAATTTCCTTTTACTATACAACTATCTATCGTACCTCCAACTCCATTAATAACACAGATTCCTCCACCGTAGGTGGTTGTTGAAAAATTATATGGACTACAAATATTGTTTTCAATTGTACAACCTTTTAATGTATTTAGTGCGGTCTCCGATGTGTAAGCAAAAGCAACTCCACCACCAATCATATTTCTTCCACTACCTTTGATTAACTGATTACCATATATATATGTATCAAGAACTTGACCACCAGCCAAATAGATGCCACCACCATTACCATCGATACTACTTGTGGCTCCACCATTAAATGTATTATTCTTAACAATACAATTTTGCATCACACAACCTTTTGAGATAAATGCTCCAACCCCATAAACAGATGTTGCTGCACTACTAATTTTACATCGAGTAATTGTAACACCATCAATATATGTATTGGGGGTTGTAGCTATTCCTGAGGAATTATAGCCTTGAGCAGTTGTCAGATTGCCATCAAAAACTGTTGGTGTAGTAAAGTCCCAGACTTTTCCTCCCGATACTTTGCTTCGTTGGGCAATGCTTGTTTCTGTCCCTGCGAAACCGCCATAAACATTCACTTTGCGCGATCCAAAAGCTGCATTTAACATATATGTACCACCGGCAAGCCAAATTTCATCTGCTGAATCATAAACGTATTCAGCAGAAAAAGTCTCATAATACCATGCTGAAAAGTCGCTTGTAGTAACATTTATCTCTCCTGCACCTGCAGTACGCCACGTGTTGGTACCAGTAGTGCCTTGCACTAAATAACGCGTAGAAAACGC
>JBMOHG010000463.1:0-2913 GCA_049317965.1 Paludibacter sp. | reverse complement strand
ACTTGTTCGGGTGTTCCGTTCACCAATAAATATTGTGCATCTACACCACCGCAAAAGGATGTTTTTCCGTCGAAATGGGCTTTCAGATTGGGTGCATCCATTTCGTGTGCCATGGCTTGAATGGGGTGAATTACATCAACGCCCAACTCAATTAAATCGCCGATAATAGGGAAAATAGAACCACAGGAATGGTGAATAACTTTCAGTCCATAGCTCTTGGCCTGGTCAATCAACTTTTTTGTTCCGGGGAAAACCAGAGTCCGTAATGTATCTGGGTCGACCATTAAGCTACACTGACTTCCAAAATCATTCCCAATCAATACTGCATCGAGATACCCTTTAGTAGCTTCATAAAAAATTTCGTTGGCTTTCAAATAGAAATCAGTAATACGGTCAATGACTGCCGTAAACATCTCGGGATTCATCAACATCACCATCAATGCTTTTTCCATGCCAAATGCCGCGCAGGCATCCTGAAAATGTGCGCTCCACATTACACCCATTCTTACATAATTGGGGTCGACGGCTTGTGCTAACTTTCGGGATTCCTCTACATCAATATAAAGTGCAGGATCTGGCCATGGGAATAAATCAACATCTGCAGGGTCTTCTATATCTTCGAAAAAGCCCGGAACTGTTAGCGTCCGTTCATCCGGTTTATCGTCGTGCGAAACTTTGGCAAACTTAAATGCACAGGCAATGTGATTTGATGGTGGATAATTATACGGCACTTCAATCGGATAAATATCATCGTCCAGTAGCGTTTTTAGTTCATCAACCGAATTCACTTTAAAATAATCGTACAAACCTTGTTGCGCCGAAGGCACAGGCAAACCTAACCACGAAGCCGGACGATCGACGGGTTTATTGGCAATGGTGGCCAGAAAACGTTCTTTGTGAGTCATCTTATTCATTTACAATTTTTTCATTTACGATTTACAATTTTTCCCCTCTCCTCAAGGAGAGGGGTCAGGGATGAGGTCTAATTAAAAAACAAGTATAATGATATCATTACAATAATCAATATGATCCACGAAATCCAAACTGGTTTCGTTGTTTTTGGAAGTTTCTCTAATCCCAGTGTATTTTCATCTGTTGCATTTTTGTCATAGAGAGAAATGATAACTGTTGCAATAGCCAAAATGACAAATAAATAAAATGAAATCATCATAAAATGAGGCCAGAAATTATACTGCTCAACAGGGAAAACCCACCAATACAAAACGGCAATGCTAAGACAAAAAGCTGTTCCGGCAGTCAGAATAAGGTTAACTGCTTTTGGTGTTGTTTTTTTCCAGAATACTGCAAAAAGAAAGACCACCGACATGGATGGTGCGAGAAAACCAAGTACCGATTGGAAAATATTGAAAAGGTTCAAGCCCTTTATGCTGTCAATTGCTAATGCTACTATCACCGAAATGATGGCGCTAAACACCGTTACCCAACGCCCTATTTTTATGATTTCCTGATTGGTAGCATTGGGTTTGTTCTTTTTCAGGTAAATATCCATGGTGTAAACGGTACTTACCGAATTGAGCGACGAGCCTATATTACCAAGTAATGCTGCCAACAAAACAACAATTATCAACCCTTTCATTCCGTCAGGAAATAGATTGGTAACCATTACCAGATAAGCCTCACTTGCATCTTTAAGATGTGGAAATAATACAAAACAAATTATACCGGGAAGAATAAACAATGGCACATCAAGAATTTTCAACCAACCAATAAAACTGGCACCAAGTTGTCCTTCTTTAAGACTTTTTGCTCCCAATACCGATTGCACCATCGATTGCTCGGTACACCAAAACCAAACACCCATAATGGGATATCCCAGCACAATGGGTAACCACGGAAAGTCTTTGTCGGTATTCGGTTGAAACAATTGCCAGTAATTAGCTGGTGTGGCATGATAAAGTGCGGTTAAACCACCCACTTTTGATAAACCGATAAGTGTAAGTGTGAGCGAAACCACAATCAATAAAATCATTTGGAAAACACTGGTGTAAGCAATGGCTTTCAATCCACCGGCGGCAGTCAGAATGGAAGCAAAAACAACCATAATAATCACTGATTCCCACATTGGAATGCCCAGAATTTGTTTCACCAGAATTCCTCCGGCAAACAATCCAAGCGATAACCACGAAATAAGAATGGTGATAAGTGTGTACCATGCAAGTAAATAACGTGTAGATTGACCAAAGCGTTTTCCCATATATTCAGGTAAAGTGGACGATTTTGCTCCCAAATAACGTGGTGCAAAAACAAATGCCAGCATCATAATAAAAAGGAAGGCATACCATGCAAAATTGCCGGATACAATACCCGAACTATAACCTGCACTGGCGGAAGCCAACAACATTGAAGGTCCAACATTCGTTCCCCACATGGTGAGACCAATGGCAAACCAACCCAGACTTTTGTTGGCTAAAAAAAGGTTATCATTCTTTTTCTTAGTATGGCTTGCCCAAAAAGCAATTCCGAAAAGGATAACCATATATCCGACTATTACGGAAATATCAATAAAATTTAGTGCGATTTTCATAATGTTTACCTCACCCCCAACCTCTCTCCTTGAGGAGAGGGGAGTTGTGAATTAGTTTTAGTTAGTATTCTTTTAATAATTATATTGTCTAAAGTAAATGTCGAACAAAGTCAAATATCAACGATATCGTTCTACGATTCGGATGGCTTTTTCAATCTCTTTTTCCGATTTAAAATCTACATTGATATGCAAGCCTTGATTTCCAATGTTATCAAGTAATGGTTCCAGTTCGTTGAGTGATACCCAATTGGCCATAATTGATTTACCGCCAGCAAGGATTTTTTTGTATAAATCGTACCATTGTGCATTTCCGCCTTGTGGTTGTCCGTAACCCGGTGTCCATTGTATGGCATTAAGATTTTCGAGTT
>JBMOHG010000462.1:0-2917 GCA_049317965.1 Paludibacter sp. | reverse complement strand
AATACTATATACAAAAATTTCGCAAATGAAGATTGCCAAAACGACGGTAGAATTTCCAATTCAATTTGTCGTTCATTATTAAGCGAAATACCTTCACTATCAGTTGATTTAACCCGAAAAGTGTAATTCCCTGGAGGTAATGCAGTATAAGTTGCAAAATGTTTGGTTTGTACATTATTCCATTCAGGATCAAATCCATCAAGTTTATAAGAATACTGAATTTTCTCAGGTGCCCGCATGTCTAATGTTGCAAACTCAATGGTAAAGACATTTTGAAGATGATTAAATATCAGTTTTGATGTTTTATCTATTTGTGTTTCTAAAATTGAACCTTCAGCACCAATTTCTACATCTTTATTGAATAATTGAAGATTTGTGAACACCAAAGGTGCATTGATAACCCTGCGTTTTACTGCATCGGGAGTAAATGAGTAAAAACCCGATTTGGAACCTACACAAATCTCACCAGTATGTAAAAGATATGCAGATGCTTCGGAAAATTCAACGTTTTCTAATTCGTTTCCTTTCCCAAAAACTTCTATGTTTTTACTTTTTTTATTGAACTTAACAATTGAATTTTCGGTAGTAAGCCACAAATTACCTTGTTTATCATCAATTATTCTATAAACAACATTATTTGGCATACCTTTGGTTCGGTCGTAAATTTCGAATTCAGGCTCTTTATTACCAACTAATTTTGTTTTCAACTTATTTAAACCACCTCCAAATGTTCCAAACCAGATATTGGATTCTTCATCCTCAAATATACAATGAATATCATTTGCTCCCAGACTATTTAATTGATCATCTTTTTTATGGTGATAATCAAAGGATATATATTTTGGATTTTTGAAATTTGAACTGAAAGTAACAAATCCTTCAGTTGTTGCCACCCAAACTTTTTGTTTTGAATCAACAAATACTTGTCTAACTTTTGAGCAATTATCTATAGGATAGTTCTTTAATTCATTTTTGAAATGTAGAAATTTGACTCTGCCATTTTGTTCGTCTATTAGATGTAATCCGCCACCATAGCTACCTGCCCAAATATGTCCGATATTATCTTGAACTACAGAATAAAAATCATTATTTAGTGGTGAATATTTATCGTTTGGATTATGTAAAAAATTCTCAATTTTAAATCCATTTTTCCCACCTGATGGTTTCATTCTAAATATTCCCTGGCGTTTGGTTGCCATCCAGATAGCTCCTGATTTGTCTTGACAAAAATTATAAACCAACACTTCAAGATTACCACCAGAAATAATTCTCCCATCGCTATTCAGGGTTCCAATTTCTTTTTTATTTTCGTCAAAAACATGTACTGCACCATCTTTACAAGCCACCCATAGGCGTTTTTCTCTATCTTCAAAGATCGATCGGGTTTCGTTAGAAATACTATAAACTGAATGCTCTTGTAATAAATAATGATTAAAATAATCTGGAAGGAAAGTGCATTTGAAAAAACCATTTCCACGGTTGGTGCTAATCCATAACACACCTTGTGAATCTGATAATACATGATTTACCCCGTATGAAAATAGTGTATTAATATCTTCATTATAAACACTATTAAATGGTATTAATCGGTCATTTGCCCTGTCGAACCAAGAAAAAGAACCAAAATATGGTTGAATCCATAACACATCTTTTTCATCCTCAAATATTAAAAAATTTGGGTTATTTATTTGACCTTCATTTAATTTTGAAGGTATATATATGATTTTGGTAGTTTGAGGATTGAAATGCAAAACTCCGGATGATTTTATTCCCATCCACGCTTCACCTGCTCTGTCAATATAAATTTGTTGAATATCATTTGTTTTCATTTCGGGATATTTTTCCTGAGAAAAATGTTTAAGTACTTCACGGATTACATCATAAGTGTAAAATCCTTTTCCTTGGGTTCCAAAAATATAATTGTTAGTATTGAAATTTGCTATATTCGAAACTTCAACCGGACTGCCCAATTCAATGGTATTAAAAGTCCTTTTTCTTTTTTCGAATTGAATAATTGAACCATTGGAACCAAACATTATTCTTTTTTCGTTCTCAATATATGTGTAGAAAGATTGATTTTCAAAATAAAATCTGGATTTCCCGCTTACGTCAATTAAACATAAACCCCTGATGGTAAGTAACCAAGTATTATGATCCTTGTCTTCAAAAATACTTTTTACAGTATTATTTGGTATAGTTTTTTTCTTCTGTTCAAAAAATGTAACAGACAGGTCGAATGTATTTGAATTAGTATTAATCTTATAACATCCTTTATCAAAAGTGCTAAGCCATATAGTTCCGGATGGTAAAATGTATATTTCATTAATTTTGTCATTAATATAGCCACCATTTGGGTTTTCTATTCTAATTAACTCTTTTGTTGAAGGATTTAATCGGTAGACTATCTCATCGTAAGTTTTCACCCAAATATATCCCCATTTATCTTCTTTAATATCTAAAATTCGATTACTTAAAATTGATAATTTACTATCAGATTTAGAATTATAAATTGAAAAATTATAACCATCAAATTTATTTAATCCATCACGTGTGCCAAACCATAGATATCCTTTTTTATCCTTCATCATTGCAGTTATACTATTTTGAGACAGTCCGTTATCGGAAGTATAATGCGAAAAAGAGAAGTGATATTGGGCATTTACGGGAATTGATATTAAAAAAAAGACAATAACTCGAATTACTTTTTTCATTTTATTCAAAATTGATTTTTTTGATTTTTGATATAAGGTAAGTTTGATATTTGTTTTCAACAAGTATTATTTGCAAAAATAATAAATAGATAGCGTTTTACTACGATAAAGATTGTTTAGTTTTCATTAATGTCAAAAATTGCACATTTTCAATTAATTTTTCCACCTATATTTACTAGAAATAGCCTACATTTGCAATATAATTT
>JBMOHG010000461.1:0-2922 GCA_049317965.1 Paludibacter sp. | reverse complement strand
AAGTATTCCAGCAAGTGAGTTTGACTCTTGCTTCCTGAAATTTGATGTGACTCCCACAGGTGTTGACGGTGCTATAGAAAACACATTGTCTTTACTTATTTCGGATAATTTTCCGGGAATAGCAGGAATTGCAGCTACTCCATTATTTGCGAAAGATTCGGCAAATATCCGCAACAAATCCGATTACGGCTGGAATGATTTAACATCGGCTTGCCAGTTTCCAACTACAACCGCTACCAAGAAATCGGTTAAATTGGATATGATGCCCTATTTGAGTAAAAATATTGCTTTGCAATTCAAATACCAAACCTCCAGAAACGATGTAGATCAGCCAAAATGGGCCATTGCCAATCTGAAATTTGTGCGCTACCAAAAAAGAAAAGCTGCGGTGGAAGTTCTTGCCTCTGCACTTGCTTTTAAGCCCTTCGACATATTGAACCCAACCACTGCCTACGCAGTATCCGGTGCAGGAGTATGGTCAAAAAGTAATCCGGTAAATCTGTTTATCAATGCCACTGTTGCAGGAAATCCACTGAACGAAGATTATCTGATAAGTGCGCCTACCCTGATAAACCCAGTAGCAACAGCAAGTACTGGCGCATTGGTAAAGAATTTGTCAGTTGACGTAAAAACGTTTTCAACTAGTTATGCCGCCAAAGGAATTTACACAGCAACTTTCTCGGCATCAAACGTAAATTATTTGGATAGCGGACAATACAAACAGGTGTCGTTTATAGTTAAAGTGATTGATTAAATGATATTGCAACTAAAAAGGCTAACCACAATAGGCACAATAGAAAAATATTTTGCATTATCGTTGAATTTCAATTTGTAAAATACCTTATGGTATTTCCTATTGTGTCCTTTTTGATTTCATTTTCTATAGTGTCTATTTGTGGATTAAATATAGACAGAGTTTTATTTCGTAAAGAATACTGATTTTCATTTTGCAAAATGTCAGCCTCTAACAATTACATGTTGGAGAGCTGACATTTTACTTTGGGGGAAATGAGGGATAATTGTTTCGCTACATTTCACACAAGGGACAATCTACATTCTGTCGCTTTAAAAAATATAATCTGCCAAATCATTCTTTCTTTTTGTTATTCTTGTTAGTTGTTGAACATTAAACTATCTTTGTATTTGTTTTTCAGACAATTTACTAATAATGGCATTATTATGCGACAACCCATAACAACCAGCGCTTATACATTTGAGAATACTATCAGTGGCAATTATTTGTATGTTGATAAAACTGATTATTTTTATGAATTGATAAAAGAACATACTGGCATTTTTTTCCTTTCACGTCCGCGCAGGTTTGGAAAATCGCTTTCGGTATCCATTCTGAAAAACATATTTAAAGGCAATAAGGAACTGTTTAAAGGCTTGAAAATATACGATATGGCTTACGATTGGAAGTCGTATCCTGTTATCAATCTGAATATTTCGAAAACTAATTGTTCGTCGGCAAAATTGTTGAACGAAGGCCTTTGTATTCTACTTCACGACAATGCCCGTGATTTAGGTATTGAATTATCGAATGAATTAACAGCTGGCTATTTATTTGGAGAACTTATTACAAAAGCTTCCCAAATAGGCAAAATCGTTATACTGATTGATGAATACGACAAACCATTGGTCGAAAATATTTATGCCCCACATATCGAAGAAATTCGTCAGGTATTAGAAAATTTCTATATCAACATCAAGGCTTCCGATGAGCATTTGCGCTTTGTGTTTATGACCGGCGTAACCAAATTCTCGAAAGTGTCGGTGTTTTCCAAACTCAACAACCTACGGGATATTACTATGAATAAGCAGTTTGCCACCATGTATGGTTATACACAATCCGAAGTGGAGCAGTATTTTGGTGAAAGAATTGACGAACTTGCCGACAAAAATAATATTGATAGACCAAAATACAGAGAAACTATACGCGAATGGTACAATGGTTTTCGATTTCATCAAGACGCCATTACGGTTTACAATCCCGTTTCGCTGGGCATGTTTATTAACGAAGGTGGAATATTTACCAATTTCTGGTTTTCCACTGGAAGCCCATCTTTTGTTTTTGATGTATTAAAGAAACAGAAGATTGACTTTTTCGATACCATTCGTCAACCAGTAGATTCTGTTACCCTCGATTCATTTGACGTAACCAATATGCTAGCAGCACCATTTTTGTTACAGACTGGTTATCTGACCATTGACCATGTGGAGACATTGATGCATCAGCCGGTTTATTATCTTAATTTTCCGAATATGGAAATTGAAACGGCTTTCGAGAAATACTTAATCAGCTCGCTTTCAGAACGAAATTATGGGGAAGTATCCAGCGAAATAATCCGACTTCAAATGGCACTTCATTCCAACAACACCGTAGAGCTACATCGACTGTTATTCAATCATATAGCTGCTATCCCGTTTGCACAGCGGTCGAATATGGAAGAGAATTATCAGAATATTATCTACTCCATTTTTCGATTGTTAGGGGCTACCATTCACAACGAAGTGCATATCAATGATGGGCGCATTGATTCTGTAATTGTAAACCACGACCATATCTATATCTTCGAATTTAAAATGAACCAATCAGCCGACATAGCCATTGCTCAAATAAAAGAAAGAGGCTATGCAACACCTTATTTGTCAGACGGAAAACCGATTACATTGATTGGTATCAACTTTTCGAAAAAGAAACGGAATATTGTCGAGTGGAAAGAGGAGATAGTTGGTAGTTTGTAGTCGGTAGTTTGTAGTCGGTAGTTTTAAATTTTTCTTTTATTACGAATCATAGGATTAAATCACCAATTGATTTTCATTTTGCAAAATGTCAGCCCCTAACAATTATATGTTGGAGTGCTGACATTTTTATTTTGGGAAAATGAGGGGTAATTATTTTGCTAAATCTCAATATAA
>JBMOHG010000460.1:0-2949 GCA_049317965.1 Paludibacter sp. | reverse complement strand
TGTTAATTTACTTCAGATGCTTTTCCAGAAAACGATCTTGCTCCCAAAGTAAATGCATTATATTTTCACGTGCCATATAGCTATGCGATTCTTTTGGCAAAATTAACATTCTGGCTGGTGCTCCAAGTCCCTTTAATGCCTGAAAATATCTTTCGGTTTGCAATGTAAAAGTACCCGGATTATTGTCGGCTTCTCCATGTACAAGCAGAAGTGGAGTTTTCATTTTGTCAGCATTCATAAATGGCGACATGGTATTGTAAACTTCGGGCGCATCCCAGTAATTTCGTTGTTCACTTTGGAAGCCAAATGGCGTGAGTGTACGATTATAAGCACCACTACGGGCAATTCCACATGCAAATAAAGAGGAATATGTAAGAAGATTGGCTGTCATAAATGCTCCATACGAATGTCCACCTACTGCCACTTTTGACCTGTTAATATAGCCCAGAGCATCCACTGCATCGATAGCAGCTTTTGCATTAGCAACCAATTGTGTCACAAAATTATCATTCGGTTCAGTTTTTCCTTCGCCAATAATGGGGAAAGCAGCGTCATCGAGCACTGCATAACCACGCGTTACCCAATACACAAACGAACCATAATAAGGATAAGTAAATTCGTTGGCATTGGCTGTACTTTGTCCTGCACTGCTTTTGTCCTTGTATTCAGCTGGATAAGCCCAAATCAACAACGGCAATTTTTCTTTTTTTGTTCGGTCGTAACCAGCCGGTAAATAAAGCGTTCCACTAAGTTCAACTCCATCTGCCCGATTGTATTTTATCAATTCTTTGTACACATCTTTTATGCTTTCAAAGGGGTTTGTAAACTGAGTTATCTGAGTTAATGCATTCTTCTTTTTAATGTTTCTGAAAAAATAATTCGGATATTCGTTTTTTGATTGAATGCGCACTAAAACTTCGCCTTTCGAGTAATCCAATATGTCATAAATTTCTTCAATTTTGTCGGTATAAGTCGACTGATATAGTCGTTTGGGCTGTAAAGTTTTCAAATTTAATTCATCAATAAATGGAAACTGACCTTTGGGTGTATGTCCATCGCCAAGTCTTAAAAGACTGTAATTCCCAAATGACAAAACATATTTTCCATACTTATTTTTTTTCATCTCGAAATGTCCGGGGTCAGAATATACATCTTGAAAATTTCTGTCAGCAATCACTTTCGGATTTTCATTCAAAGTTGTGGGGTTTATTAGATAAGTTTTTTCGTTACGAGTATCGTACCATTCATCCTGAAGTATTGCTACCGTTTCATTTCCCCAAAGAATATGTGAAAACCGTTGAATTGTATTTGCCAAAAGTGCAGGTGAATCGGAAAATGGTGCTTTCCAGAGGTAAACGGCATCACGAAAATCTGTTTTTGTCTCTGGGTTTCCACCATCCATTGCTTCAATGTAATAAAGTGTTGCAGGTTCATCTGCCCGCCAGTTCATTTCTCTTTTTCCTTTGCGTACTGCCATAAATCCTTTTGGTAATACTTCAGAAAGTGGAACTTCGTTAACGACTTTTACTTCAGTTCCTTCTATGTCAAAAACTATACTTTTCAGTGGAAAGCGATTTAAAGGAACAATATAAGAAAATGGTTTTTGTAAGGTATTCGAAAGTACATATTTCCCATCAGGTGAGATATATTCACCGGCAAACATATTTTTCTCTTTAAATAATTTGGCTTCACCTTTCAAATTTACTTTATATAATTCAGAAGTGGCGAGTGTAACAAAGTTAGCTTCATCGGTAGCATTTTTCAACAAATCGGGGTAGGTACGGTTTTGTGCTTTGGAACCATCACTGACAGAAATAATTGGACCTTTTGGCAATTCCTTTTTCGCATCAATAATTTCAGTACGATTTTTGGGCAGCAAACGAACCAAAATCTGATTATTATCGGCAAACCAATTGAAAGGATTTCCAAGATTTGCATTCACATTGGCATCGGTAAGACGTGAAGCTTGAGCTGTGGCAAAATCAAGTACCCAAAGTTCAACACCTTGGGCATTTGTATGTGTAAAAGCAACTTTTGTTTCATCGGGCGACCAGCTAACATAAGCAATCCTTGGATTTGAAGGTAACCCTTTCACCTGAACCGGCTCAAAATCTGTTACTTTTCGTACTTTTAGGTTATTGATATAATTTGTTGAAGTACCAATATTTGTTACAGGATTTATGCGCAAACCGCCCATACTCATTTCCATTTGATTCAAATCGTCGAGTGTTTTATAGGTGCTGCGGTAACTCAACAGCATATATTCTTTTTTTGAATCTATGGTTACTTGTGGAGCCCGTTCATAATCAGCTAATTTAAGAATGTTCTCGGGAGGATTTTGATAGCTCAAATTTTCTTGAGCTATGTTTTTGGTAATTGCCATCAGTATAATTATAAGAATAGAACTAAGTTTTTTCATGTTGATATTAAAAAAAAAGATTATAGCAGAACTAAGACTATAGGAATAAGAATTTACATCGATTTTCCTACAATTTGATCTATCACCCAATTGGTTCTTGCGCCACTAATGCCTTTGCTTGTTGAACGTCCGACTCCGCGTAATTCGTCAACAATCAGTTGGATAAGTGGTTTTTGAATTGGTTGAGCATGACTGTATTTATATTCTTGAAGTTCGTTCTGTGAATTGCGAACTACAATAATCATTGGATTTCCAAAAGTATTAAAAGTGATTTCTCCTTTTGAACCTACAATATGAATGGTTTCTTTTTCAGATACAATATCAGTTGTAAAACACCAAATTCCAGAACCCAAAATGCCGTTTCCGAAACGAAAAGTGGCAATTACAATGTCATCAGCTTTATATAAATGCGCCTGATTACCTGAATTTCCATTGGCTTCAACAATTGGCCCTAATAAGAAATCAAGAAAATCCAGTTGATGAGATGCCAAATCGTTAAAATAGCCACCACCTGCTATTTCGGGATTTAC
>JBMOHG010000459.1:0-2951 GCA_049317965.1 Paludibacter sp. | reverse complement strand
CCTGCTGTATTTTTGGGTATTGCAGTATATTGGCCAGGACTAGTGCCGGGTGTTGACTCACCTCCAGATGAAAGCCACTCACTATAACTGCCGGTATTATAAAGGTAAACAGTCCATTCTGTTTGAGCACCAAAGCTTAATTGCCGAATATCAATAGCAGCTGTATAAGGGTTTGCTAAAATATTTTGACCAGGATACAAAGCAGATGAAGTATAAGGCAGCTGACCTGAGCTATAATCACTATTAACCAGATTTCCTTCAAAATAAACTATTTTTGGTGATACCTGAGTGATTTCATAGCCTTTAAAAGCAAAAGCTTTATGTGTAAATGAAATCCAATGATTTGCAATTGTCGTACCTGATTCAACCCATTTACGAACAAATGACCCATAGAAAGTAGGATCTAAAACAACAGAATCCAATGGAATGCCAAAAAATTGCCATTTGTAATTTGAATACCTGTTTGTAGATGGATTGTAGGTTAATGCAGCACCTTTTGTGTACATTTCTACGGTAGCGGCAACTGGCGAGCTTGATAGATTATGAAAAATTAATGTCCCATTTGCTGATAGGGAATCTGACTTAATAACAATACCAGAATTACCTGCACTATTTGTGATTGTACCAATAACATTCATTTGAGTAACAGGTGGAATAGTTAATGATTTGCCAGAATTAATTGTCAATAAACTATCGACCGTAAAATCAGTATCTAAAGTTACACCACTTGCATTATCGATAGTTAATTTATAGACTTCGTCATTTAAATATCGATTTCCTTCGATAACTTGAGGAGACGAACCGGCATAAATCACTATTGGAGAACTTGTTATTGCATCCAATCTACCCGATGTTGCATTTATTGAGTTCAATAATCGTAAAGTATCATTCAATAAAACGTTATTTGGATTATTAATGGTAAGGTTATAAATCTCATCATTATAAAATGAGCCATTAGGTATCGTCTGCGATGTACCGGCAAATTCGATAGTTGAATTAGTTGAAGATGCATCAACTTGTGCGCCATTTGTAAAATTCAAGTTTCCTTTTATAGTTAGTTTATAACCATTGGTAACCACTCTGTAGGTCGATTGTGCATTAATAATATTTGTAACAGAACGATTTTGATCCATAACACAATGTTGAAGTGGTACATCATCAAATGTAATTGAAGCATCAGCTGCAGGAACAGAATTTCCAGTCCAGTTAGTTGCAGTATTCCAATCATTACTTGTTGTTCCTTTCCATTTATTTAAATTACGTTCCCAAGCACCTACAGTGGGTGTTCCACCTCTGGAATTCAAGCCATAATCTACGGCAATACCCGTGCCTGTGACACCATTTACACTAACTCCAAGTTGATAATCGGTTGCAACAGTAGATCCAGCAAGGGTAAAAGTTGGATTAGTGTTTAAACTATTTGGATCTTGAGGTGTAATTGCAGTTTTTAATAATGCTAATGTTGTTCTATTTGAACCGTAGTAAGCTAAAACAGCACCAGTACCAGCTGATACGTAATAGTCATTATAATCAGCCGTAAGATTTGAAACTCCTGTAACATTATAATAAATGGAAAAATGAGAACTTGTTCCACCGCTTCTGTATCGGGCGTTATAGAAAATATTATCTTTATAATTTCGAGTGTTACTCGCTGCTGCATTATAGAATGCGAAAGAATTATAAGCACCTGCAGATACTACTCCACCAATATATACTGTATTAAAATAAAGATTACAAGTTTGAGAAGTTGCTCCGGTATCATAGATTCCATATATTGAATTTTGATTTGAACTTCCTAAGTTGATAATGTTATTTGAATAAGTTGTGACTCCCGAAACTATTTGAATACCTAACAAACTTGCACCTGAAGTACCTGTAGTAGATAATGAGTGGATGAAATTCTTTGAAACCTCATTTGTTCCTGAAGTAGCACCTTCGTAATAAATCCCAACAACTCTACCAGCGTAAGTGGCATAAGTATTTGATAAACTGTAAATTAAATTTGATTCTATTTTCTTTTCATTTGATGTACCGGTTGAAACAATACCTATTATAGCAGCTGTATTATTAGTAGCTGTATTTCTATTCGCAATTGTTAGATTTCTGATTGTATTGTTTGAAATGGTTGTTGTACCATTTGTAGATGTTATACCATTAATAACACCAGCTGTTGCAGCAGTAGAATTTGTAGTTCCATTGCTAACATTTGCAATAGTATTGTTGTTGATAAGTACGGTTCCAGTTCCGGCATTGTAAATTCCATAAACACTTTGAGCATTGGAAGTGCTTCCTGAACTGGCGTTTATACTATTTGCAGTGATTGTACTTCCAATAATATTTTCATTGATAGTAGTGACTCCTGAAGTTGCAGTTTTATTAATCCCATAGAAATTAGTCGCATTAGTTGAACTATTTGTTGCAATAACAGAACCTATCAAATTGTTTTGACAATTTATTGTATCAACACTTGCAATATTTATTCCATATACATTCGTTGCTGTTGCACCGCCAGTAACGGTTATTGATGTTGTACCGGTTGAAGCCCCAATAGTATTTCCGGTAGTTGTTCCAATATTTACTTTACCATCAGCTATATTTATACCAGACCAAGTAGCAGCACCCGAATTACTCCATGAAATATTTTGTATGGTATTATTTTGAATATTGCTCACACTATCGGTTCCTACGCTAAAATTTATAGCGGTAAATGCATTATTTTGAGCATTTGTTTTGGTCCATGCACCAGTTGAACATTGAGCTGCTTTTCCTCCAATATAATTTCCACTAACATTGAAATTTATTCCTGAAGTATTATTAATTTGCAAAATATTGTATGCTACAGAGGCAGTAGGAACAAATGAAGCTGTTTCGTAAAAACTACTATTCGTTATATCCCACGAGCTCGTATTTGCTGCCAGATTAATTCCATTTGATGCAACTCCACGACTAAG
>JBMOHG010000458.1:0-2962 GCA_049317965.1 Paludibacter sp. | reverse complement strand
GTACAAATGGTTACGACTGGCGGAAAATGCCCGGAACAACTTCAGTGAATTTTGCCGATATTACCAAATTAATTTGTAAAGAATCGTATTATTTCCGAACCAATAATACCTTTGTGGGTGGTGCCATGCAGGACGGAAACGGAGTTTTTACCATGCAAATACCCTCGTATCCGAAAAATACATTTGGGTTAGCTTCCTTCACCGGAAATAAAAGCTATTTTTGTTTTGACAATAATATTGTTTGTATAGGTAGTAATATTTCCAACACAATTACTTCAGACTCTACAATAACCACTTTGTTTCAAGATGCCGTAGCTACCTCAGATTCAACGTATTTGGATAATAAGGGATTTACAAACACGACCTACAATTATGCAAATTATTTAATTTCACCATCTTGGCTTATGAATAGTCAAAAAGTGGGTTACTGGTTACCGGTGGAACAGAGTTTGCGTTTATCGCGAAGTTCACAAAGTAACAGTAATTGGGCTAATACAGCCACAGTAAGTGGAACATTCGCTACTGCGTGGATTAATCATGGCAAAGGGCCGAAAAATGCAACTTATTCATACATAATGAAAATGAATACTTCGAGGAATGAAATGGCAAATTTTGACGCACAAATGCAAGGATCATCGCCACCGTTCAATATACTGGTTCAAACAGATAAAATACACGCCGTAGAATCAACAAGTAACAACACCTACTCAGCTGTAGTAATCAATGCTACTTCGAACATAAACCTGAAAGATGTGGTGAGCGTTAGTAAACCATGTGTATTTATGGTGAAAACCCTCAGTACCAATCAAAAGAAATTATCAATTTCTTATCCAGATTTGGATTTTATTGATAAGAGTTTGTACACCGATTTAACCAATTGTGGTTATAGCAACCCCAATACCATAGTTGTAAATTTGCTAGGAAACTGGACTTTAGAAAAGCCTGTTCCTCAAAATGTTTCTTTTGTAAGTAATATTAACAATATTAGTACCATTCAATTTACGATGAAAGATGGACTCACAATTGATGCTATAATTACAAAACCTACAACTGCGACAGAAACAATTCAAAAAGAATCCAATCCAAAAATAATAGTTTATCCGAACGAGATTGGAATTACATTTACTGATAATGGTTGGAAAAATGCAAAAGGTCAGATTGTAAGTATGGATGGCAAAATTATAAGTGAATTTACTGCCAATGAATCAATTACAAAAGTTCCGACAGAGAATTTTAAACATGGGGTTTATCTAGTTATTTTGAAAAGTAATCATGATATGGTTTTGAGAAAAATAGTAAGATAACAAATACATAAAAATATCGGTATGAAACTTCCAGAACTAAATTATTTAGGACACACATGGAGATGATTGTTGATGAAACTAACCACTCTCTATTCCCCCTTTTGGGGGTTAGGGGGCTTATTTTAAACCCATGAAACGATTCTCACTATTCTTTGCAGTTTTATGCACTATTTTTTCTTTATCAGCTGCTTATCAGCCAAAATTCTCCACAGCTGGTTTTTACCCATTGGAAGGAACAGGGCGTACCGCTTATTCGATGAATGTGGCGTGGCGGTTTATTAAAACGGATGTCAAAAATGCCGAATTGCAAAATTTCGACGATAGCAAATGGGAAGTGGTTTCGTTGCCTCACGGGCTAGAATACCTTCCTATGGATGCCAGTGGTGGCATTAATTATCAGGGGCCTGCTTGGTATCGCAAACATTTCACACCGGATGCGGCATTGAAAGGCAAAAAACTCTTTCTGCATTTTGAAGCCATCATGGGTAAAAGCAAAGTTTGGGTAAACGGAAAATTGATAACCGAACATTTTGGAGGATATTTGCCCGTGATTGCCGATATTTCGAACAATTTGAAATGGGGCGAAGACAATGTGATTGCCGTGTGGGCTGATAATAGTGATGACCCGCTTTACCTTCCTGGAAAGGCGCAAGATGTGTTGGACTTCTGTTATTTTGGAGGTATTTACCGCGATTGCTGGTTGGTGGCCCACAACAATGTACACATTACAGATGCCAATTATGAAAATGAAGTGGCCGGTGGTGGACTTTTTGTTTCATACGAGAAAGTAAGCGAAAAAAATGCCATAGTCAACCTAAAACTTCAGTTGCGGAATGACCAAAAAGTAAATTTCACAGGTTCGGTGGAATACGAACTGACTGAAAATTCAGGAAAAATTGTCACTTCCATTTCCGAAAAAATCAAAATTTCCAATGGTGCTGCGGGCTATTCAAATAATAGTATGAATGTGAAACTGCCCAAACTCTGGAGTCCCGAATCGCCCTATTTATATCATGTTAATATTCGGATAAAAGATGCCAAAGGAAACGTAGTGGATGGATATATGCAGCGAATAGGCATCAGAAGCATTGAGTTTAAACAAAAAGATGGATTGTGGCTCAATGGCAAGCCTTATAAGGATAAATTGATTGGTGTAAACCGTCATCAGGACTTTGCCGTGGTGGGTAATGCGTTGGCAAACAATATCCATTGGCGCGATGCAAAAAAAATGCGCGATGCCGGAATGAAAGTAATTCGCAATGCCCATTATCCACAGGATCCGGCTTTTATGGATGCCTGTGATGAGTTGGGTTTGTTTGTCATTATCAATAATCCGGGTTGGCAATTTTGGAACAATGCCCCCATTTTTAGCGAACGTGTTTACAACGACATCCGCAATATGGTTCGCCGTGACCGCAATCGGGGTTCGCTCTTTTTTTGGGAACCGATACTGAACGAAACGTCCTATCCGGCCGATTTTGCCAAAAATGCGGTGGATATTGTCAAGAATGAATATCCATATCCTTACAGCACATCGGCATGCGATGATGGGGCTGATGGTGCACAATATTTCTCGTTATTGCTCAGACCAATGAGTAAACTCGATTCCACAAAAACCTACTTCGTGCGTGAGTGGGGCGATAATGTAGACGATTGGA
>JBMOHG010000457.1:0-2962 GCA_049317965.1 Paludibacter sp. | reverse complement strand
GATGCATTTTCGGGATGGGCACTAACTATTAAAACTTTTTTCATTTTATATCTGTTAATTAATAAAGATTCATTTTAATTATACTGGAAAATCATTCAAGTACTGCATTCACAGCATTTTTATAATCAGCACTATAGCCATTATGAGAGGTAAAAACATATTCAACATTTGGCAGGTTTTTTATTTTTTGAAATGATTGAATGGCAGTTATCATATCATTACTGAAAAAATCATTTGGTTTTGCAATTTTTTCATTTTCTAATCCAAATGCATCACCAACAAATAAGTACTTGTTATTCAACAAATAGCTCATTGAACCGAGAGTATGACCAGGAGTTAAAATACAACTGATTTGTACATTTCCAATCTTAAATACTTGTCGATCATCTAGTAAAGTATATTTTTTAGCATCAATCTTATTACCTTTAAAAAACAACCTCGATGTTGTACCATTTATCAATTGTTCTTCTTGGCGCGATAGAAAAATTTCAGCATTTTTAAATAAGGTTAGTGCTGCCACATGATCACCATCGGTATGAGTAAGTAATACAGCCACAACTTTTTCCGGATTGATATTGAGCTTTTTAAGTTCATAAGCAACATCCTTTTTATCATTTCCTGCATCAATAGCAATATAATTATCACTATCTTTCAGCAAAAACATATTCACATAGGAGTTATTGATGGCATAAATATTTTGAACAATTTCCTTCGTATGAATTACATTCATTTTCTTTGATTCAGATTTCATTTTGAGCATAAAACCGCCCATAACCAATGCCAAAAGTATAATTATTATTCCGATTCCAATAAGAATCTTTTTTACAGTTTTATTCATAATTCAATAATGATGTGATGTATATCAGGAATAATTGATTAACAAAATAGAATTGATAATGTTTCTATACTAGTTGAATTTAGGTATCTTAAAATACAAAAGGCACAAACATTTTTGTTTGTTTCATATAATCACGATACTTTTCACCAAAGTAGATAATACATTCCTTTTCGTCGAATTTCGAAGTGAGATAAAGAAAAATAGTTGATATTAAAGCAATTATAAACAATTCATTTGTTGGATTTTTCAAATATATTGCCCATGTCAGTACTATTAATGACGAATAAAGTGGATGGCGAATATATTTGAAAACGCCGGTATCAATAAGGGCTGTAGTTTTTTCAAATCCGAAAAGATTTTTTTCATCTCTACTCCTATCCGCTTTGCCTTTCAGTTTCATTATTAAAACTCCGGCAATGACCAGATATAGAGAATAAAAAAGCAAAGACCATGAAATTATTTGTAAGATACTAAAAGGATTTACGAACCAATATTTATAGTTGGATGCAAATAACCATGCCAT
The DNA here is from genome assembly GCA_049317965.1 of Paludibacter sp. Lineage (GTDB taxonomy): Bacteria > Bacteroidota > Bacteroidia > Bacteroidales > Paludibacteraceae > Paludibacter. Next base: position 1,601 of record JBMOHG010000457.1, on the reverse strand, counting down.
ACATTCCCAACTGAAAAAACGGTAAAAACCATGACTTTTAGTATTGAACAAAGTTCGCCACGAAATGAAAATAATCAGCAAACTTAATACTCCAAAAATAGTTAATAGTTTCATATTCAATTAATTTATAGTTAATTGTCAAATTTATTTCATTTCTTACCACCTCTTAACCATGCACTAAACAATGTGATTTCTATTGGATTTAAAACATCTTTCAGCATAAGAAATAATGATCCTATTTCTGAACTTTCGTCAATAGTTTTCAATGCTTTATCACGTTTCTCTTTCGATACAAATTTATTAATGTCTAACTCACCTGAAGTAATATATTTTGCTAGATGTGAGGCTATTGTAGATGTTCCAAGATTTCTGCTTGTTGCAATTTCCTCAATAGTTCTTCCTTCTTCATACATTGCCAAACTCATTCTCATAGTTTCACCAACCGGTTTTTTCTCCTTTTTTTCTTTGGCTTTTTCTTTTTCGTGCATCAAAGATGAAAGTTTATTTTCTTTACAATAAGCCAAAATAATATCAAGAAATGCTTTACCATATTTCTCTACTTTTGCTGGTCCAAAACCATTTATTTGCAATAAATCTTTCTCATTTTGGGGTAAATAATCCGACATTTCAATCAAAGTTTTGCTGCCGGCAACCAAATAAATTGGAAGATCTTGCGGTTCGCACAACTTGTTGCGAAGATGCAATAGTTGATGGAAAAGATGAGGATTTCGCGTTTCAAGTTTTGTGCTAGAAGCATTTCTTGCATAAGCATTTACATTGAAATCTGGGAGTATAAATGTGTTCTTTAAAATGAAGTAATCCTCCACTGAAAATTTGAGTTTTAAACCGTTCATCAAATAGCTTTTTTGAGCTATATTTGAAAAAATTGTCCTTATTATATCGTTATATTCAGATGCATTCTGCTTGCTATCAGATGTTGCAGGTGATTGCTTTAATGTTTCAACTAAAATCTTCATTTTTTCTTTGAAAAAATCGATGGCCGCTGCTATTCGAGTTTGTAAATGTTCTTCATCAACCGGTCGAATATTCAATATATTTTGTAACTGACCTTGAAATTTTCCTGCAACATCTTGTAAAACTTGTAATTGTCGAAGAATTTCGTTTAAAAATGGTATTGTTTCTTCATTAAAAGAACTTTGCACATCTGTAGTTTCTTTAATTAATCTCGAAATTTGACCTACAATACTTTTAAAATCAAAGAGTTCGATTAAGATAAAGTTTCTGTATGAATTTCTGGACTCATCAAGCTGTGATTCAAGCTCATCCATTGGAATTTTATTTTGCTCATGTTCCACAATCTGACGGTCATTTTGAATACTATTTGGATTTATTTTACTTAATAAAACCATACCTTCAAGTGAACGGCATCGGCTGAGTGCCACATAAACTTGTCCTGAAGCAAAAGCTGCTCCGGCGTCAATTACAGCTTTATCAAAAGTTAATCCCTGACTTTTATGAATGGTTATTGCCCATGCCAAACGTAATGGATATTGAATAAATTTGCCTAATTCATTTTCTTCAATCTGTTTTGTGGTAGGATTTGTTGTATAACGGATATTTTCCCAAACAGCTTTACCTAA
>JBMOHG010000456.1:0-2964 GCA_049317965.1 Paludibacter sp. | reverse complement strand
TCCTTATCTAAAAACACATCCAGCGTCACTCCACTTATAGTTTCAGCAATCTCTTTCAACAATATAAAATTCACACAACTATATAGATACGTTTTGCTACTTAGACGCGTATTGGCTATCATCTGCATTGCGGCATCATGTAACTGATTGTGAACATAAAAACTATCCGAAACTTGTGATTGAAATTCGACAGTTTGAATTTTCGAAACCCAGTCTACTTTATATTTCAATGTTGTACTTTTCAGTCGTACTGTATGAGTTGTGTCGTATGCAGCCACTAAAAACGATGGTGTATTGTTTTTCTCAAGCGGTAATCGGTGGAATGGAAGTCCGGCTGGTAAGCCCGATTCATGAAAAAGCAAATCATTTATCGTAATATTTTCCTTGTCAGTCCCACGCAGAAAAGTAAGATAATCTGAAGCTTTATCGGTAAGTTTTAGTTTGGCATTGTCGTAAAGTTTCATGATTGCAAGCAATGTTCCGGTAGTTTTTGAGAGTGAAGCCAAATCGTACATAGTGGTAGGTTCTACTTTCTGGATTGCTTCATAAGTATAATTACCAAAACTCTTGTCGTATATCGGTTTACCGTCTTTCATTATAAATACCTGACAACCAGGGAAAGCTTTTGCGTTAATGGCATCTTTTACTATTGAATCAATGTGGCCTAATCTGACAGAACTCATTCCAACTTCTTCTGGTTTATAAAGAATTGGAGCAGTAAGGTTGATGGTGTCAGTTTGTGAAGTAGAGAATAAAGAATTTGCTGTTGCAGGAGCAAAAAAAAGTATTCCCGCATGATCCATTATGAAAACAGAAAATATAAAGACGATTAATATTGTTATGTGTTGTTTTTTCATAAATAATATTTTCAGCAAGTTGGTCAACTTATTTCCACTTTAATTTTGAGGAAATGACGTTTTTTACTTTACCAACATTTCTGAATAGAAAAATAGAATTAATCGTTTGTTGCTGAACAGTTTTTAATTTAACGAAGGTCAATTATAACTTACACTTTGAATTTTGTAAATAACTGAAATACTTCATCTTGTCTTGGTTCTTAATTCTTGGCTCTAATGTCTTTTATTCTAATTAACTCACAGTCATTTCGCCGCACATACTTACACTGAGTCGATGTTTTACATCATCGAGTGCAGTATATTCGCCCAGCAAGTACATAAGTTTTGTTACAATGGCTTCGGTGGTGCAATCATAACCACTCATTACACCTGCATTCACCAAATTCAAACTTGTTTCATATCGTCCCATTTCTACCGACCCTGTACTACATTGGGTTTTGTTCACAATTAAAATTCCACGATCGGTAGCTTTTTTGAGCGAATTATAAAACCATGTTTTGCGCGGCGCATTACCAGCTCCAAAACTTTCGAGTACAATGGCTTTCAAATCAGGTATGTTTAGAATTGCATTTACTGTATGCTCTGTAATTCCGGGAAAGAGTTTAAGTATTGCAATATTCTGATCTATTCGGGTTCGTACCCGTAAACTTGTGCCTGCTTTTGGATAATGAATGGACGAGCGAAAATATTTGATATGCACACCTGCTTTTGCCAGTGGCGGATAATTGTACGAATTGAAAGCGCTGAAATGTTCAGCATTCTTTTTGGTTGTTCTATTTCCTCGAAAAAGTGTATCTTCAAAAAATATACAGACCTCAGGAACAATCGGTTGACCATTTTCTTTTGCAGTTGCAATTTCAATGGCAGTAAGTAAATTTTCCTTTGCATCTGAGCGCATCATGCCAATGGGTAGTTGAGCTCCTGTAAAAATAACGGGCTTTGACAAATTTTCGAGCATAAAACTCAATGCAGAAGCCGAATAGGCCATTGTATCAGTTCCATGCAATACTACAAAACCATCGAAATTTTCATAATTCTCCTGAATTATTTGTGCAATTCGCTCCCAAACCGGTGGATGTACGTCCGACGAGTCGATTAGTGGCAAAAAAGGAATGCTTTTGATACGAATGCCGGTTTGTTTAATTTCGGGCAAATATTCTTGTAAACGGTCAAAATCGATAGGACGTAAAGCTCCAGTGGCAGGATCTTCCGACATGCTTATTGTTCCGCCTGTAAAAAGCAATAATACTGCACTCTCTTTTTCTGAAGCCATTTTTATTAAAGTATTTACCGCAAAGATAGCGTAAAAAAAATAAAGTTAAGGTTATTACGAAATTCAATTTTAATATTTTTTTGCGCTAATACTATGGCAAATGATAATTTATCACTATTTTTGTGATTTACAAATAGAATTTCTATGATTCTGATATAAATACTGATACATTGTAAGGATGGAAAGAATTTTTCTAATTGGTTATATGGGTTCCGGCAAAACAACGATTGGTAAAATGTTGGCAGCAAGGTTGGGTTATAGTTTTGTGGATATGGATGCACATATTGAACAGAGTCAGTTTAAAACTGTATCTCAGATATTTAACGAGATTGGCGAAGCAGAATTCAGAAAATTGGAACAAAAATGTTTACACGAAGTAGCCGAATTTCATAATGCGGTAATTTCTACCGGTGGAGGTGCACCCTGTTTTTTTGATAATATAGAATTTATGAATTCCAATGGCTTTACAGTATATTTGAAATTAACTCCAACCGAATTGGCTGCCCGACTTCAATTCTCAAAAGCAAATAAACGCCCATTAATTGCAAATAAAACCGGCGAAGAATTATTGACATTTGTTGCCGATGGATTAGCAAAACGTGAATCTTATTATAATCAAGCGGCTTTGCATATCAATGGAACAGAAGAAGAAATTGTAAATGGTATTTGTAAATTTTTATAAATGGCTGGATTCAGGTGTTAATCAACTAATATTCAATAAAAAAATGGCTGAAATAAACAATTTATCTCAGCCATTTTTCAGAATTAATTATCAACTTTATTTCACGCCATTCATTAGTTTTTGTAGCCATTTGGACAGCCCAAATAGAATAA
>JBMOHG010000455.1:0-2978 GCA_049317965.1 Paludibacter sp. | reverse complement strand
GCTTTTCCTTGTTGCTCTTCCAATTGGGTTTTTAATAAACGGAATGCCAATGCAGGTTCTGTAGTTGTACCCGATTTAGAAATTGAAATAATGCCAAACTTTTTGGTTTTCAATAATTCTTGTAATTCATACAAGTAGTCTTCTCCGATATTTTGACCGGCATAAACAACTACCGGCGATTTACGTTCGGTTTGCAACCAGTCGAAACTGTTTGATAATGCATCAATAACAGCTTTTGAACCTAAATAGCTTCCGCCGATTCCAATCACTACTACAACTTCACAATTATCACGAAGAATTTTAGCTGTATTTTCAACATCATTAAGATGTGCTTCATCAATTGAAGTTGGTAAATTTAACCATCCTAGGAAATCACTTCCTTTCCCTGAAGCATTGTGTAATGCAGCATTTGCAGCGTTTACCTGCACTTTGTAATTGGCTACGTTTTGTTCAGAAACAAATCCAAACGCTTTGTCGATTGAGAGTTTAATATTTTCCATAAATTTAATAGCCCCCTAACCCTTTTAAAGGGTGAATTATGAGCATTGATTAATAAATTATTAAAATTTTTACTTGTTTTTTGTCTTCAATTCATCCAATAAGGCTATTGCCTATTTAAGTTGTTCCGATAATTTACGGATTTCCATAATTGGTGAGCAACGATTGTAGAGAATTTCATAAACTGAATCTACAATGGGCATACTTACCCTATATTTTTCATTTAATTCATGTATTGTTTTTGTAGCATAAAATCCTTCAGCAATCATTTCCATTTCTATTTGGGCTGTTTTCACCGAATAGCCTTTTCCTATCATGTTGCCAAACAGACGGTTACGACTGAATTTAGAATAAGCTGTCACCAGTAAATCACCCAGATAAGCAGATTCGTTGATATCACGATGCATAGGGTTTGTAGCATTACAAAATCGGTTTATTTCCTGAATGGCATTTGAAACCAATACTGCCTGAAAATTATCACCATATTTCAAACCGTGGCAAATTCCGGCTGCGATAGAATATATATTCTTCATAACTGATGAATATTCAATTCCCATAATATCATCGCTGATAGATGTTCGGATAAAACTGGTATTAAATCGTTGTGCCAGCATTCGGGCTTTTTCGCGCGAGGTGCATGCAAAAGTCAGATAAGAAAGACGTTCTAATGCTACCTCTTCGGCATGACATGGCCCGGCTAAAGCTGCGATATTGTCTTTCGGAACGTTATAAACATATTCAAAGTAATCCGACACAATCATATTTTCGTCGGGAACAATTCCTTTTATGGCCGAAACAATAAACTTATTATCCAGTTTTCGTTTTAGTTTTTTCAAATGTTGTTTCAGAAAGGGCGATGGCGTAGCAAAAATCAAAATATCCGAAGTACGTACTACTTTATTGATATCACTTGTAAAATGTATGCGATCAGTGTCAAATTTAACACCGGTAAGATAGGATGGATTTTTGCTTAAACGAATAAATTCATCTATTTGTTCCTGCCGACGCATATACCAATTTATGCTATCGGCGTTGGTAAGTGCAATTTTTGCTATTGCAGTCGCCCAACTCCCACCACCTAATACGGCAATTTTACTTTTTTCGTTCATGATATAACCCCTAGCCCCTAAAGGGGGATTAAATTAGTATTGATTTATATAAAATTCTCCATTTAGAAGAGTTTAAAATTGATGAATGTAACCCAATTCCCCTTTAGGGGCTAGGGGTTCTCTATCCCCCTTTAGGGGTTAGGGGCCTTACGCCTTTTCAATCCACTCAGCCACTTCTTCTTTTGTAGGATTTGTCAACTCCAGTTTATTCTTTTTATTAATACCACAAATGTCCTGATGGAATTTATTTGGATTCAAACCTTTCAAATCGGCTACCATTACAATTCCAGCTTTTTGAACAACTGCTACCCACGCTTCAGGAATTCCAAGTTCCATAAACTTTTCAACTCCATCTTTTTTTGCAACTTTTTCGGCTTTCATTTGTGGGAAGAAAAGCACCTCTTGAATGGCTTGTTGACCTGTCATTAGCATAACCAGCCTATCCATACCAATACCCATTCCTGAAGTTGGTGGCATTCCATATTCTAACGAACGCACAAAATCCATGTCGATAAACATAGCCTCGTCGTCGCCTTTTTCACTCAGTTTCAATTGTTCCTGAAAGCGTCCTAATTGATCAATTGGATCATTTAATTCAGAGTATGCATTTGCCAATTCTTTGCCGTTCACCATCAATTCAAACCGTTCAGTAAGTTCGGGATTATCGCGGTGGCGCTTGCAAAGCGGACTCATTTCGCGCGGATAATCGGTGATAAAGGTCGGTTGTATGTAATTTCCTTCGCATTTCTCACCGAAAATCTCGTCTATCATTTTTCCTTTTCCCATGGTTTCGTCTGCTTCAATGTGCAATTGCTTGCACACTTCACGCAGTTGAACTTCGTCCATTCCATTGATATCAATGCCGGTGTATTCTTTGATGGCATCAATCATTGTAATACGTTTGAAAGGCGTTTGAAAGCTAATTAACTTGTCGCCTACCATAATTTCATTTTTACCATTCACCGCTACACAGATTTTTTCAATCATGTTTTCGGTAAAAGTCATCATCCAGTTGTAGTCTTTGTAAGCCACATAAATTTCCATGGCGGTAAATTCAGGATTGTGTGTACGATCCATTCCTTCGTTCCGGAAGTTTTTGGAGAACTCATATACCCCTTCAAAACCACCAACTATAAGGCGTTTCAAGTATAATTCGTCAGCCACACGGAGGTAAAGTGGCATGTCCAATGCATTGTGATGTGTAGTAAACGGACGGGCAGAAGCACCACCGGGAATCGATTGCAAAATTGGTGTTTCTACTTCTAAATAATCTTGCGCGTTGAAATAATCGCGCATGGTTTGATATACTTTTGTGCGTTTCAGGAAAATATCTTTAACGCCTTCATTTACTACCAAATCCACGTATCGTTG
>JBMOHG010000454.1:0-2984 GCA_049317965.1 Paludibacter sp. | reverse complement strand
GTTGTATGCCGTTTTTATGTGCTTTTTAAAAAGTCACCAAGAATTTTATTGAAAATTTCTGGTTGATCCATTAACGGTAAATGTCCAGCATCTTGAATTACACGAAGCTTTGCATTTGGGATAATTTTAGCTGCTGCTTCACCATATTCAACAGAAAATAATTTATCATCTTTCCCCCAAATGATAAGCGTTTCATTTTCTATTTGCTTTAATAATTCTTCTGGTATTTTAGATACTGCTGTTCCACGTCCTTGCTTAAATGCTTTTTTCCCTCCTTTAGATTTGAGAACGTCTATTGAGTAACCAATATGGCTTGGGTCTCTGTTTGTGGGTTTATGGAGTAGATAAGTTGAATTAAAACGATTTGCCATTGATGATGGAAAACAATTCATCCATATCATTCCAATTAAAGGCCAAAAAGAAACTTTTGCACCTAAACCTGCAGCATCAACTAAAACAAGTTTATCAACCATTTCGGGATTGTCTATGGCAAACTGCAACGCAATGGCGCCACCTTGAGACAATCCGACAATATGAGCCTTTGATATTTTCAATTCTTTTAGGAAATCTTTGAGCCACTTTGAAAAATATGCTCTGTTATAAGGCGCATCGGGTTTGTCAGATTCTCCATATCCTACTATATCCAGTGCCAATACCTGAAAATTTTTGGAGATAGTATGAATTGATGGATACCAGGTAACAGCACCTGCACCAGCTCCGTGCAGGAAAATTACAGGTTCACCATTGCCACATAACAAATATATCGTTTTAATTGTTTCAATAGTTACTTCTCTTTGTTCAACTAATCCTTCTATTTTGTTGATTAGACATTGCCTATAGATTTTTTTTTCTCTTTTCAAGTTTTTTTTCTTTAAAGTTGATGAATTTCTGCATAAATGGTATACAACTATTTAAATTTTTCCGAGTGGGTTGGTCTTCCATGGTTTGGAAAAATGCACACTGATAATGAGTCCCCTGTTAAACATTTCCTTGTCGAATGAGATGTTGGTTAAACCATAGCAGTATCTGATGTCCAGTGCAAGCCTTTTTTGTTTAATCTTAAACATAAACCCTCCACCCATTTGAATGCCGGCATCCATTCGGTATATAGCACCGGCTGAACTATTAAATGAGATAGTTTTACTGACACCTTCAATTGTCCGGGTTCCACTAAAATTATAAGAAATGGATGGCCCTGCATTCAAATAAAATTTACCAAAATGGAAACGAGCCAACACAGGTAATTCAAATGCATTTAATTTAATAATTGATTGTTGGAAGGTTAATGGATTCTGAGCTGATATTTCACCACCCCTTCTTATATAATACAGTTCAGTAACCAGCGAGAATTTCGAAGTAATACCTGCTTGAAATGACACACCCGCATTTATTCCTTTAACTGATTCCTTATAATCTGATATGGCAGTATTTGAACTTCCATAATTGAGGTTTGTACTCACTACATTAATCATAAGATCAAAATAGGTTTCTGCTGATTTTTCAGCATCCTTTTTTTTCTCTGATCTTAATTCTTTTGTTTGACAGAATGAATTTCCGTATAGAAGAATTATTGCGAGCAGGAGTAATGATTGTTTCTTTATTTTCATATCTGTTTGTATAAATTATTTTACAAAAGTATATGAATGGGATAGGGTTAAAAAATCTATTATGCAAATCAGCTTAAGATGTCTGCATACTGGCATTTTTAGTCTGCAAAATGAATGGATGCTTATGGTTTACGATGAATGATTTGAAAGAAGACCTCTTTGTATGTTTCTGAAATTGGGATTAATTCATCTGCAATTTTTATTCTGTTCCGTTCAATCGATACGATTTTATTTATAGCAACCATATACGATTTATGCACTCTGCATACTATGTTTGCAGGGATTATTTTTTCAAACTCATTGAAATTCTGCAAGGTCATTACCTTTTTATTCGTCGTATGAATTCTTCGGTAATCTCTCATCCCTTCGATGTAGACGATTTCATTGAGCATGATTTTTTCCAGTCTGTATTCCGTCTTTACGAAGATGAAATCAGGTTGAGCATCCGTATTACGTTTATCTAAGTTTTCCTGAGCCTTGTTTACAGCTTTTAAAAACCTGTCAAAACTAAATGGTTTTAACAGGTAGTCGGTTACATTGAGTTCATAACCTTTTAATGCATATTTCTGATATGCTGTAGTAATAATAACCTGACCGTCTATTTTTGTACTTTCCAGCAATTCAATACCCGATAATTCATCCATATTTATATCCAAAAAAAGCAAATCTACTTTGTTGGATTTTAAAAAATAGAGCGCATTCAGCGCATTGTCAAACGTATCAATTAAATTCAGAAAGGGAATTTTATTGACAAAGTCACTCGTTCTCTTGAGAGCCAGCGGTTCGTCTTCGATAATAATACAGGTATATCTATCCATTTTGAATTATTAGATTTACAGTATATAGATTGCAATGGTTAGTTAATTCCAATTTATGTTTTGTCGGATAAATCAGATTAAGACGCTTTTGAATGAGATCGTTACCTAAACCATTAATTTCCTGTTTTAATTTTCTGTTAGAATCGAACTTGTTTTTACATACAAATCGTATGGACTTGTTCTCAATAAACAGTAGAACATTAATTGCATGCTCTATTTTTTTATTGGTAGTATGTTTAAAGGCATTTTCAATGAATTGAATAAATACCATTGGGGCTATTGTTTTATTCCCGGGATTACCTGTTATCTGAAAACTTATATAATTTACGTTTGAGGTTCTTATTTTTTGTAATTCAATATACTTTTGAATGTATTCAATTTCCTTTTCCAGTAAGATAGTTTCTGTTTTAGTCTCGTACAACATAAAACGTAAAATATCGGATAGCTTATTTAAATAATCAGAAGCTTTTGTAGCATTTTCCAATATCAATACATCGATATTATTCAGCGTATTGAATAAAAAATGGGGATCCAGCTGGGCTTTTATCAATGCCATTTC
>JBMOHG010000453.1:0-2991 GCA_049317965.1 Paludibacter sp. | reverse complement strand
TACTAACAACATTCGGCGATTATAGTTTTATTCAAATTAGAAAAAGTATTACAAATCTATTAAAATGCCATCATTCTGCTCACATATTTGCCAATAATGTCAAATTCGAGATTGATAACCGTTCCAACTTCAATTTGATGAAAGTTAGTATGTTCGTAGGTGTAAGGTATAATGGCTACTTGAAAACTATTGTCAGTTGGATTACAAACAGTTAAACTTACGCCATTTACTGTCACTGAACCTTTATCTACAGTCATATAACCACGTTTGGCCATTACTTTGTCAAAAGGATATTCAAATGTGAAATACCAACTGCCATCAGCTTCTTTCACTTCGGTACAAACTGCTGTTTGATCCACATGCCCCTGAACAATATGACCATCCAATCTACCATTCATCAACATACTGCGCTCCAAATTTACTTTACTTCCGGTAACTAATAAACCAAGATTAGTTCTGTCGAGTGTTTCTTTAATTGCTGTTACCGTATAAGTCGTATCCGTTTTCGAAACAACTGTCAGACATACACCATTATGTGCCACACTTTGATCAATCTTAAGCTCATTAGTAAATGAACATGTCATGGTAATATGCAGATTTTCCTGCTCTTTTTTTAACGCAACTACTTGGGCTGCTTCTTCAATAATTCCTGAAAACATAATATTTATTTACAATTTGGTCATTTACAATTTACTATTTCTTGGTCAAAATTGATATTTATCCATTTACTGATTTCTAAAATAGTAAATAGTCAATGAATAAATAATCAATCGTATTAGTTTCTTGAAACACTTTTTACTCCTTTTACCAACCTGATTTTTTTGATAATTACTTCCAGTTCGTTGGTGTCATTTACCATTATAGTAAGATTTCCCTGAAATAATCCAGAATTTGAATCAATGGAAATAGAACGTAACGATATGTTTTTTTCCTTCGAAATCAACGATGTTATATTTGTCACAATTCCAATATCATCGTGTCCAACAATGTGCAGTGTGATAGGATATTGCGATCCTGCAGATTTTCCCGACCAACGTGCTTTGACCATTCGGTAGCCGAAACGTGAAATCATTTGAGGAGCATTTGGACAATCGGTTCGATGAATTTTAATACCACCTACAACCGAAACAAAACCAAAAACATCATCGCCAAAAATAGGATTACAACATTTTGCCAATCGAAAATCAACCCCTTTTAAATCTTCGCCAATTACCAAAACATCTTCTTTTCCTGTTGGCTCTACAGAATTAATTTCAGTTGAAAACGATTCAGCACTTCTAGTTTCTGGTTGTTCAGATGTTGTTTGCTTATCCAAATCTAAATATGCATCTCTAACAATGTGCATATCAAGTTTTTCGTGAGCTATTTCCTGATAAAAATCGCTAACGGTTTTAAATCCTTTTTTCTTTGCCAGACGCGACAGTTTTCCATCGTCTAATTCAATTTTCCAATTTTTAAAACGCCGAACTATCGTTTCACGACCCATTTCAGCATCTTTAAATTCTACATCTTTCAGCGCTTGACGAATCTTTGTTTTGGCCCTCGATGTTGTTACAATTTTCAGCCATGCTGTATTTGGTTTCTGTGTTGGTGAAGTGAGCACTTTCACCTGGTCGCCGTTGTTTAGGACGTACTTTATGCTCATATTCTTACCATTCACTTGTGCTCCAACACATTTTGAGCCTAATCCGGTATGAATAGAAAATGCAAAGTCGAGTGCAGTTGCTCCTTTTGGTAATTTATGCAAATCGCCATTTGGCGTGAAAACAAAAACCTCTTTATCGTACAAATTCAATTTGAATTCGTCCATAAAATCTATGGCATTCAATTCGGGGTTTTCGAGAATTTCGCGAATGCTTTTCAGCCATTCATCCATTCCTGATTCACTTTTTATTCCTTTGTATTTCCAATGTGCCGCCAACCCCTTTTCGGCCACTTCGTCCATACGTACAGTTCGTATTTGAACTTCCACCCACTTGCCTTCTGGTCCTAAAACGGTGGTATGAAGACTTTCATAACCATTAGTCTTTGGAATTGAAAGCCAATCACGCAATCGCTTTGGATTGGGCTGATACATGTCAGCTACAATAGAATAGGTTTGCCAACAAGCAGCTTTTTCCTTTTCAATTGGGACATCGATAATTACCCGGATGGCAAACAAATCGTAAATATTTTCGAATGGTGTATTTTGCTTCTTTATTTTGGAATAAATAGAATTTATTGATTTCGTACGCCCTTTAATTTCAAAATCAAAACCGGTTTCATCCAATTTTGCTTTTAGTGGTGTAATAAACTCAGAAATATATCTATCGCGTGAGCGTTTTGTTTCATTTATTTTTTGAGCAATTTCACGATAAATCTCTCTGTTGGTGTGCTTTAACGATAAGTCTTCAAACTCGGTCTTTATTGCATACAAACCCATACGATGAGCCAAAGGAGCATATAGAAATGAACTTTCACGTGCAATATTTTGTCTGCTTGCCTCAGGGAAAGCATCCAAAGTTCGCATTATATGCAGATGCTCGGCAATGATAATTAAAATAACGCGAATGTCTTCGGCAAAAGTCAGGAATAATTTACGGAAATTTTCAGTTTCGAGCGACGATTTTCGCTCATATAACTCTCCTACACGCAATAAACCCTGAATAATAGAACTTACCTGAGTGTTGAACTTTTTCTCAATTTCCTCAATTGTCAATAATTTTTTTTCTACCAATTCATGTAAAAGTACGCTTAAAACAGCAGCCTTACCAAGTCCGACTTCAACCAAAATAATTTCTACTATCCTGATTTTGTCTGAAATAGATTTCCCCGGAGCTGTTCCTTCTGCCGGAAATTGATCGAAATGCTTAATAAAAAGCGCTTTTATTTCTTTTCGCTCTTCGTAAGTAAATAAATTTGGGTGCAAACGCAGAAATTTGCTATATTGGGATTGGAAGAATGATATTTGTTCCATAGTGCGTAAATGCTTATCAACTAAACAATCAGAAT
>JBMOHG010000452.1:0-2995 GCA_049317965.1 Paludibacter sp. | reverse complement strand
AATTGTTTGAGTTCGGCATACGAAATTCTATTTGGAAATAATTGAAATTCACCAACACCTCTTTGGTATGCATTCGTTAAAGCAGATTTGTATTCAAAGGCAGTTTTATCCTTAAAAAAACTCGATAAATAAATTGCCACTGAATCGATATTGTCTTTAAAAAGCTTACCGTTTTTTTCGTGCAATGCAGGCACTCGCAAATCCATGTAAACATAATAGGTTGGAATGGAACTTGCCATTAATCTCCCATCACATGCATAAATATTCCCTCTGTTTGGTTTTACTATAATGTTAGTTTTTACACTTTTCGCTGCCAGAGCCATCCAATTATCGCGTTCAACAAATTGAATAATAACCATTTTATATATTACCCAAATAAATGCCAAGCATATAAAAATATATACTATACCAAATCTACCAACAATATCTTGACGCTTATCTGCCATTAATTTTAGGGTATACTATCTACAATCACTACAGGTGAAGTACTGGTTTGAATTAATTTAAGTCCGTTTACGTTCACCATATTCATAACACTTGATTGTCTGCTAATTTGCATCAATTCTGCCGATATTGTTAATGATTCGTATTTTAAATCCTGAATTTTCTTTTTCAATTCAATTTCTTTTGCCAATTGCGTTTCGCACGAATAGCGGTTTCCCACATACATAAAAGCTAATACAGCCAACATGATGACTAAAAGATATTGTTTTTTGAATATATTCTTGGAAAATATTTCACCATTCAGGACATCACGAAATGAACTCGACTTTAAATCCGAGAAATCTTCACTTCCAATTATGGCTTCTGCTATTTTTTTAAACCAAGACATGTTTTTATTTAGAATTTATTCATTTTCTATTTGTCAGTTTGCCATGCTATATGCAGAATTTTATTTCAATTCTGCAATTCTTAATTTTGCACTTCGAGCACGTGGATTTTTTGCTATCTCAGCATCATCTGCTATAATTACCTTATTATTAATTGCTTTCAATGGAGAAAGAACATTTCCGTAAAAATCTTTTTCAATTTTTCCTTCAAAATTACCACTGCGAAAGAAATTTTTCACCAATCTATCTTCCAATGAATGATATGTCAAAACTACAATTCGTCCATCAGGTTTCAAAACTTCTAAGCATTGCTCCAACAATGATTTCAAAACATCCATTTCCTTGTTTACTTCAATTCGTAGCGCTTGAAAAACCCTCGCCATATCCTTTTTTTCTTTTTCTCTTCCAAAAAAAGGCTTCAAAACTTCAATAAAAGGAAATATTTTATTAAATGGCGCTTTTGATCGGGCATGTACAATTGTTTTTGCAATTCTGCGTGAATTGTGTAGCTCACCATATAAATAAAACACATCGGCAAGTTGCTCCTCTGAATAGGTGTTTAGTATTACCGCAGCCGTTAATGGCGATTTTTTATTCATTCGCATATCCAATGTTCCATCAAAGCGAAACGAGAAACCACGATCTGCTTCGTCGAAATGATGAGATGAAACACCCAAATCTGCCAAAATTCCATCTATTTTCTCAATATTATGGTATCTAAGAAAATTCTTTAAATATTGAAAATTACTTCTTACAAATATAAATCGCGTATCGTCTAATGCGTTTTTAACTGCATCTTCATCCTGATCAAATCCAAGCAGTTTTCCATTTTTCCCCAAAAAATTTAAAATTTCACGAGAATGACCTCCACCTCCATAAGTTACATCAACATAAACACCATCGGGCTTAATGTTAAGACCTTCAATAG
Organism: Paludibacter sp.; assembly: GCA_049317965.1. Taxonomy (GTDB): domain Bacteria; phylum Bacteroidota; class Bacteroidia; order Bacteroidales; family Paludibacteraceae; genus Paludibacter. The sequence continues at coordinate 1,237 of JBMOHG010000452.1, read as the reverse complement.
TTTCGTTGAGTAGAGCGGGAATGTGATATGCTGTTTCGTTCATTTTCGTTTATTTTTCTCTGAAATGTGTTTTGTGACTGTTAATAAGAGAATTCGTTCTAGTGTTATATTAGCATTGTTATAACGCATTTTTTTTCATGTAAATCAATAATAAACAGCATTTTCAAAATAACACAATTTCAAATTAACATTACACTATTTCCTCATCATTTTTTCTTTCAGCATAGCAGCAAAATCAGCAGGTGAAATTTTAACTTGTTCGTAGCGTGATTTACTCCAAACTGCAAAACGGTCAATCATACCAACAAATAAAACTTCTGAATTTTCAATTCCAATTGTTTGTAAATTTTTCTTTGTTATCAAAACTCTACCTTGTGAATCTATATCCAACCATTCGGCATCCGATACAAATTGCATCAATAAAAGTTGGTCTTGAGGATTCCATTCATCCAGTTTTGATTTGAAATCTTCCACTTTTTTAGTCCAAACATGTTCTGGGAAAAGTATCATACAGTCATTTTCTGCATCCTTTCGCATCACAATTCGCTCTCTTTCACCATCAGGCAATAGTTTTCTATAGGCCGAAGGTATAAAGATTCTTCCCTTTATATCGGCTTTTGCTTCGTATTTCCCTATAAATGTTGACATAAAAAATGGGTTCAATTTTTCATCGGTAAAAGTATAAAATAATTTTCAAATCCCCCACTATTCCCCACAAATAAATTATCAACAATTTATATCTTAAAATATATTGGTTTTGAACTGTTTTTAAACAGTTTATCAACAATTAGTGAATCGGCTTATTTCCAAGTAAAGCACTGTATATCAAATTAATAATAATTTTATGTGATAAACAAGCAATTTTGACACTAAAGTGGGGGAAATATTTTCAAAAATTCAATATGTGTTTTTAAAATTTAAGCAGAAGTAAAAATCCACAATATTCTTTTTTTTCAATATAAGTATTTTTCGTACTTTTGTATAAATTATTGATTACTCAATCACAACGCATGAATAAAAAGACTATTAAAATAGATATTGCTCAAGTTCTCAAAAACAAAGCCCCAAAAACCAAAGTTCCTAAATTTATTGTCAACTATTTACGTCGCATAGTTCATGAAGATGAATTTAATACGTTTTTTATTCAAAATCCGGGGTTGAAAAATATGGATTTTATCGAAGCCGGACTTAACTATTTAAATGTTTCAATCGAATTTGAAGGTAAAGAAAATTTACC
>JBMOHG010000451.1:0-2999 GCA_049317965.1 Paludibacter sp. | reverse complement strand
GACCCAAAATCAGTTGCTCCATTTATGATGGTGAGTGTGTTGTTGAATAAATAAAGACCCCTAAAGGAGAATAAAGAACACAAAACCCAAAACACGAAACACAAAACAAAAACATGCCAAAATACATTCTTACATTCTTCATTCTTGCATTTTCCATTCTAAATTCTACATTCTCCCAAACTCCCGCATTCCCCGGAGCTGATGGTGGTGGTAAGTTTACAACTGGTGGTCGTGGAGGAAAGGTTTTATATGTTACATCGCTGGCCGATGATGGCAGCACCGGAACATTACGCTGGGCTTTAACTCAATCGGGCGCACGCATCATTATGTTCAAGGTTTCGGGACTTATCACATTGAAAAGCTCATTGAGAATTTCGAATGGAAACGTAACAATAGCTGGGCAAACTGCTCCGGGCGATGGAATTTGTTTGAAAAATTACGAATTTTATGTGGGTGCTGACAATGTAATAATCAGGTACATTCGTTTTCGATTGGGTAATGAAATTATTGGAAATGAAAGTGATGCCATCTGGGGTCGTTATCAGAAAAATATCATTCTCGACCATTGTTCAATGAGTTGGAGCATAGATGAATGTGCTTCGTTTTATTCAAACGAAAATTTCACAATGCAATGGTGTGTAATTGCCGAATCGCTGAACAATGCCGGTCATGTAAAAGGTGCTCACGGTTACGGTGGTATTTGGGGTGGGAAAAATGTTTCGTATCATCACAATTTGATAGCGCACCATAATAGCCGTAACCCACGGTTCAATGGTTGGAAACGTTCCGGATTAAGCTATTCAAACCCACTCGACGAAGAGCGACTTGACTTCCGCAACAATGTAGTTTATAATTTTGGCGATAATGGGTCGTATGGTGGCGAAGCAGCCGGAAAATATAATATTGTAGCCAATTACATTAAATATGGACCGGCAACAAAATCAACTATTAAATACAAAGTTACTCAGGTTGATATTGATCCTTCAAATGCCTATGGACAAAGTTTTGGCACTTATTTTATTCAGGATAATTATGTGTTTGGAAGTACTACCAATACACAAAACAACTGGTCGGGGGTAACGTATGCTTCGGGAGTAAATACCACATTGTGTAAAGCTGCCATCCCATTTCAAAATAATGCGATTGCACAACACACTGCCGAAACAGCATTTCTACGTGTAATGAATTACTCCGGAGCTTCGTTGGCACGCGATTTAGTTGATACCCGCATAGTAAATGAGACACGAAACGGCACTGCAACTTATTCAGGTTCAGTGACTTTACGTCCCGGAATTATTGATACACAGAATGATGTGGGTGGATGGCCAATTTATAATTCCACTGCAGCACCCACCGACACTGATGCCGATGGTATTCCGGATGGTTGGCTCGAAGCAAATTATCCGGGAAAAACTGCCAATCAACTCAATACCGAAGGTTATACTTACCTCGAACTTTATATCAACAGTTTGGTTAATAATATAACGGTAAATCAAAATGCGGATGCAGTAATTTCCGGAATTGAAAACAAAATAACATCAGACAAATCTGATATATATGCTATCTATAATTTTGAAAATCAAAAAATTATATTGAAATCAGATCTTATAATCAACAAAGTAATTGTAAGTGATTTAACCGGAAGAACTTTGAAAGTGATTTCTAATTCAGATCAGATTAATGCTATTGATGTTGCCGGTTTATCTTCATCTGTTTATTTGATTTCAGTTTATAACAAGAATATATATTTAAAAACAATCAAGGTTATCAAATAGAACTTATATTAATGTGAAGATAATTTGAAAATATGCTAATTTGAAAATTTGAAAATGCAGTTTAGTAATGATTTACATGAAATATAATGCAACATTAAGAAAAATATAACACTAAAATAAAGATGTCAATATCCAATCGATTAATCTCTTTTTTCATTATTGCATTTTCCGTTATCTTTAACTTGCAAGCCCAGGTTCCTGCTTTTCCCGGTGCAGGTGGTGGTGGTATGTATGCAAGCGGTGGTCGGGGTGGAAAGGTGATTTATGTTACTAGTGTTGCTGATGACAAAATACCAGGTACCTTTCGCTGGGCTGTTTCGCAAAAAGGAGCACGCACCATAATGTTCAAAGTGAGTGGTATTATTGACTTAAAATCCGAACTTAAAATAAACAAAGGTGACTTAACCATTGCCGGACAAACTGCTCCGGGCGATGGAATTTGCTTTAAAGGTTATCCCGTAATAATTGAAGCCGAAAATGTTATTGTACGATTTTTGCGTTTTCGAATGGGCGATCTGAATGCAGTGCAGGACGATGCATTCAAAGGAAATCATTGTAAGAATCTGATAATTGATCATTGTTCCATGAGTTGGAGTACCGACGAATGTGCATCGTTTTACAGTAACGAAAACTTTAGCATGCAATATTGTATCGTTTCCGAAAGTCTGCGAAACTCAGTTCACAAAAAAGGAACACATGGCTATGGTGGCATTTGGGGTGGCAAAAATGCATCGTTTCATCACAATCTAATTGCTCATCACGATAGTCGCAATCCACGTTTCAATGGACTTCGACGTTCGGGATTAAGTTACAATAGTTCAGTTGACGAAGACCGTGTTGATTTTCGGAATAATATAATCTACAACTGGGGAACGCACAGTTCGTATGGTGGCGAAAGTGGAAAATACAATATCGTAGCCAACTATTTCAAAGCCGGTCCGGCAACCAAAGCTTCTGTTCGCAACAGAATAACCAATGTAGATATTGATAGCAAGCCGGATAGCTGTCCGCCCGGATATGGCAAGTATTTTATTGAGAAAAATTACGTCTTTGGATTTAAAGATGTTACAGATGATAACTGGAGAGGTGTGGAAATTGATAAAACAGTAAATCACGACAGTTGTAAGGCGAATATTCCATTTCCATCGTTTCCAATATATGAGCAACCAGCCACGAAAGCATATAACACAATCTTGGTTACAGCCGGTGCTTCGTTGATGCGTG
>JBMOHG010000450.1:0-3006 GCA_049317965.1 Paludibacter sp. | reverse complement strand
TTTTATTGAAATCGCCTAAAAATAGTTTTAAAATGTTCGTTATAACATTAAAAAAGCGTTACTTTTGCATTTCTTTTAAAAAAGCAGGATTTTTCCAATGACTATTTTATGCTGAAACCAATTATTGCGCCTGTTGCCAAAAACATCTTAATAAGTGAGCTTACCAAAGATTTATTTCTTCGACCCACTAATAAAGCACATAACGAAATTTATGTAGTAACTGCACATAATGCTCCAAATGTGATGAGAGAAATTGGTAGGTTGCGTGAGTTATCATTTCGTTCGGGTGGTGGTGGAACGGGTGAAGAAATAGATACTGACGAATACGACTACATGGAAAACCCATACTATCAGCTTATTGTATGGGATCCTATCGCTCACGAAATAATTGGAGGCTATAGATACTTACCAGGCAATGAAGTTGGATACTATGAAAATGGGCAACCCAAATTTGTGATGTCACATTTGTTTAATTTCAGCGACCAGTTTATTAAGGACTTTATTCCACATACTATTGAGTTAGGACGTGCTTTTGTACAACCCGATTATCAAACTTCAAAAATGGGCACGAAAAGTTTATTCGCCCTCGATAATTTATGGGATGGTTTAGGAGCTTTGATTCACTCGGTTAAAGGTGCTCAATACTTTATAGGTAAAGTGACTATTTATAATAATTTTCCACTAGTCGCCCGGGAGTTAATTTACGAATATATAGCTCGATATTTTCCAGATCCTGATCAACTTATAACTCCACATGAACCGGTTTTGGTAAGTCAAAAAAACAAAACATTGGCCAAAAAGTTATTTGTCGAAAAAGATGGAGCACATAACTATAAAGTACTGCAAAAAGCAGTCAGAGCCGAAGGGGAGACCATTCCGTCGATGTTTCATGCCTATATAGGACTTACTGATACAATGCGGGTATTTGGTTCAATTTTCGATGCCGATTTTGGTTCTGTTTATGAAACTGGCATCATGATAACGATGGAAGACTTATTGGAAACAAAAAAAATGAGATATATTGTTCCTTATATTGAGTATGTAAAGAAAGTGATGGAAGAACATAAAGTTGCAAAACGCTTAGCCAAAGAGAAAAAGTTAAATGAGAAAATGGCTAAGAAATTGACTACGAAAAAAATAAAGTAAATTTACCTGTTTTTGTGTTGATGTTCAATGTAAATCCTACTTTATTTTTTATACAAGTTACTCATATTCTGTAGGAACAGAATTTTTCATACCATTTCGACCTGACATCTCAAATTGTTTCCGTTGATTTATTTTTGTCTAATAAATATTTGAATAGGTGTTCCAGTAAATTCGTATTTTGCCCGTATTTTGTTTTCCAAAAACCTACGATATGGATCTTTTACATATTGTGGCAAGTTTGCAAAGAACAAAAAAGTTGGTATTTGAGTATTTGGTAACTGGGTTACATATTTAATCTTTATAAACTTGCCTTTAAGCGCCGGAGGTGGATAATTTTCGATGGCAGGCAACATATATTCATTAAGTTTGGCAGTGGCCACTTTACGCTGTTTGTTTTCAAATACCTCAACAGCAGTTTCTACAACTTTCAAAATTCGCTGTTTAGTAATTGCCGAAGTAAAAATAATTGGGAAATCAACAAAAGGAGCTAAACGCTCACGAATGGACATTTCATATTTCTTAATATCGTTCGATTCTTTGTTTTCAATCAAATCCCACTTGTTGACACAAATAACAATACCTTTTCTGTTTTTTTGTATCAACGAAAATATATTTAAATCCTGACTTTCGATACCTCGCGTTGCATCTATCATCAAAATGCAAACATCACAATTTTCAATGGCACGAATAGATCTAACAACCGAATAATACTCCAAGTCCTCGTTCACCTTTGCTTTTTTGCGAATTCCAGCAGTGTCAACCAAATAAAAGTCGTGTCCGAATTTATTAAATCGAGTGTAAATTGAATCACGTGTAGTTCCTGGAATATCAGTTACTATGGTACGTTCTTCACCAATAAAAGCATTAATAATTGACGATTTACCGGCATTTGGTCTTCCAACTACAGCAAAACGAGGTAAATCCTCTTCAAGTGTTTCGCTTGCTTCAGGATTAAAGTGAGTAAGTAGTCTGTCAAGCAAATCACCAGATCCCAGGCCATTGATAGCCGAAATCATTTGTGGATCGCCTAAACCAAGTTTATAAAACTCTGGAGTTTGGTATTGCCAATCAAATGTATCAGCCTTATTAGCTACCAAAATGATTGGTTTTGTGCTTTTGCGTAGAATTTGGGCTACTTCCAAATCATAATCGGTAATACCATTTTGAACATCAACTAAGAACAAAATTACATCTGCCTCTTCAATAGCCAATATAACATGTCTTTTGATTTCACCTTCAAAAATATCAGATGAGTTTACAACCCAGCCCCCAGTATCAATAACCGAAAACTCACGTCCTTCCCATTCGCTTTTGCCATATTGGCGATCGCGTGTGGTACCGGCTTCTTCATTTACTATGGCTCTACGACTGTTAGTTAGTCGATTAAAAAGGGTCGATTTTCCAACATTTGGACGACCTACAATTGCTACAATATTTCCCATTGTTTATTTATATCTAATTAGTTAGATATTTACATTCCATTTGTTTGATTTCTGCTCGTGTTTTCTCAAATACGTACAGTGGGTGCAAATAATTTGAGTGCAAAGGTACGGTTTTTTATTTGAAAGGGAAAATGGAAGTGTTTTTTGAAACAAAAATAAGAATCTTGAATATTTAATTCTTCATGTTAATGTGTTTATTATGAATGAATAACATCGACGTGCACTTTTATTCTATTATAAATCACATTTTTTTTGACATTAACTATTGCAGAATATAAAAAAAGCAGTATCTTTGCAACGCTTTTGAAGAAAGGCATTACAAAACCGAAAGCAATTTCGGGCGTTTAGCTCAGCTGGTTCAGAGCATCTGCCTTACAAGCAGAGGGTCGGGGGTTCGAATCCCTCAACGCCCACAACT
>JBMOHG010000449.1:0-3010 GCA_049317965.1 Paludibacter sp. | reverse complement strand
AATTAATAAAATCCAATTTTAAAATATCAATATAAACAATTATGACAGTTCAAGAATTAAAAACAGCTTTTGAAGCTACCTACGGAAAATTGGCCGATGCAGTATATTTCTCTCCAGGACGTGTGAATTTAATTGGCGAACACACCGATTACAATGGTGGAGCAGTATTTCCATGTGCCTTGAGTTTCGGCACTTATCTTTTGATACGAAGAAATGGAAAAAACGTGGTCAATTTCTGGTCGTTGAATGAACCTGAAGCTCAAAATATTGTGTTGGATCAGCTAAGCATACCTCTTTCTAAATCATGGGTCAATTATCCACTTGGCGTTTTTGCTCAATTTATCAAACGAGGAATTGAAATTACCGAAGGTTTCGACATCCTTATCTGGGGAAATGTGCCTAATGGTGCAGGACTTTCTTCTTCGGCTGCATTGGAAGTAGTAACAGCTTTTGCCCTAAACGACCAACTAGGGACAGGGTTCGACCGTACTGTATTGGCTCAGATAGGACAAAAAGCCGAACACGAATTTGCATTGGTAAACTGTGGCATCATGGATCAGTTTGCCTCAGCAAACGGAGCGAAAGACCACGCTATTCATCTGAATTGCGATACACTCGAATTTGAACTTGTTCCCGTGAAATTAGAAGGCGTAAAAATATTGATTGCAAATACCCACAGTCCACACAAATTGGATTCAGGTGCTTACAACCAACGTGTGGCAGAATGTAAATTGGCTGTTGAGCAATTAAATACAGTACGTCCAATAAAATATCTAGCTGAATTGACGGAAACTGAATTCAAATTAATTGAATCGGCTATCACCGATACTGTTGCTCACAAACGTGCCCGCCATGTTGTAGGTGAAGTTCAACGTACTTCCGATGCCGTAAAAGCATTGAAGGCTGGAGATTTGACTTTGTTTGGACAGTTGATGAACGCCTCACATGCTTCTTTGCGCGACGATTATGAAGTAACTGGCCCAGAGCTTGACTGCATGACCGAAGAAGCATGGAAAATTGAAGGTATTATTGGTTCACGAATGACCGGTGGTGGTTTTGGTGGATGTACTGTTTCATTAATCAGGGAAGAAGCCATTGATACTTTTATCAATGAAGTTGGGGCAGCATACCAAGCTAAAATAGGTATTAAACCCGATTTCTATATTGCCGAAATCGGTGATGGGGCTTGCAAAATAAATTAATTAGTAATTCTTTCATGCTAAAATCCACAAACAAAAATTTAATATCATGAGTAATCAAAAATCAGAAGTCAATTACGTAGGACCATTTATTACACTGGTCTTTTTATTCTTTATCGTTGGGTTTTTAACCACTGCCAACGGTCAGTTTCAAGGACCTTTAAAAGCGGCTTTTCTAAGCAATGCAGGCGACTTGAAAAACACCTTTGCCACATTGATCTCTTTTTCGTGGTTTTTGGCTTATCCATTAACTGGTGGCGTTGGCTCATCGTGGGTAAGTAAATTTGGCTACAAAGGCACTTTACTAAGGGCTTTGTTGGTGATGATTGTTGGATTGGGAATTTTCTTTTTATCATCGTGGTATTACGAAAAATTTCCGATGTCGAATGTTCAAATCAGCTCCGCCAGCATTCCTGTAGGCTATTTCATTTTCCTGCTTGGTTCCTTTGTGGTAGGAACAGCTGCCACCATTATGCAGGTGGTGTTAAATCCCTATCTAACAGCGTGTAACGTAAAAGGAACACAGCCCGTTCAGCGGTTGAATATTGGTGGCTCCTCCAATTCTATCGGTACAACCCTAGCACCTTATTTTGTAACAGGAATCGTGTTCGGTGGTTTATCAATGGAAAAAGTGCAGGTTAGCCAGTTAATGGTTCCATTCATTGCATTGATGGTGATAATTGCGGTTGTCACCATTATCCTGTCACGCATTTCATTGCCCGAAATTGAAGAAACCAAAACCGTAAAAGGCGAAAAACTGGAGAAAAGTGTTTGGTCGTTTAGCCATTTGACGTTAGGAGTAATTGCGATATTCTTTTATGTGGGTGCAGAAGTCGCCATAGGTGCAAACTTGAATTTATTTGCCATAAGCCTTGGCGGTTCTTATGCCACGGGCGCAGCAATAATGGCCACTTTGTATTGGAGTGGAATGTTGGTTGGTCGATTGATTTCCAGTTCATTAAAAAGCGTTACCCCGCAAACTCAACTAGCGGTAACCAGTGTGTTGGCCACAGTTTTTATCGTGATGGCCATTGCACTCAATAACCCTTGGTTGTTGGTTGCCGTAGGTTTGTTTCATTCGGTAATGTGGGGCTCTATTTTTACACTTTCGGTAAGCAAATTGGGTAAATACACTTCCAAAGCTTCCGGCGTATTTATGATTGGCGTATTGGGTGGCGCACTTATTCCGCTTTTGCAGGGCGGCTTGGCCGATGCTTATGGTTGGCGTTGGACATGGATGTTGGTGATTGTATGCGAAGTATTTATTTATTATTATGCAGTTGCAGGTTCTAAAATCAAGCAATCTGAGAAATAAAATGCAGAAAATTCAGCATTAAATATGAGTTTTTTTTGAAAGAAAGAATGTTTGATAATTTAAAAATCAGGCATTCTTTCTTTTTTATTTCCCGACATGATAGAATGCTAGTTCTAACAGTTCCATTTTCTTATTCACCAATAATTCGTTCCGTCATTGTTTGGTTAGGTCTTTAATTCTACAACCATAACGCAACAGATGCAGTGTGTGTGGCTGCTTAATAAAATAATTAAAGTATTGACCAATGCAAGTCCTATTCATTTAATTATTTGAATGATAAGTATTTAATACAATATTTTTCCCGACCCCGAAACGCCACTCGAAGAAAGTATGGCGGCACTCGATTTAATTGTTCGTCAGGGCAAAGCGCTGTATGTCGGTTTGTCCAATTATCGTACTCCCGAAGCTGCCAAAGTATTCGCACTGCTGAAACATATGGGCACGCCCTGCCTTATTCACCAGCCAAAATACTCCATGTTCGAACGTTGGGTGGAAG
>JBMOHG010000448.1:0-3013 GCA_049317965.1 Paludibacter sp. | reverse complement strand
TTAATCAATATTTTTCCTCATTTGCTAAATGCTTCAAACAATCAAACTGAATCCATAACCGAAGATTCAGTTTACGCCGTAGTTGAGAAAATGCCTGAATTCACAGGTGGCGAAGCTGCTCGCATCGAATTTTTAAAACAAAACGTTCGATATCCCGAAGAAGCACAGAAAAGCAAAAAAGAAGGCAGAGTAATTGTTCAATTTGTTATTGGCAGTACCGGGCGTGTTCGAAATGCAAAAGTGGTAAAAAGCATAGCACCAAGTCTGGATCAGGAAGCTTTAAGGGTCGTAAACTCATTCCCCGATTGGATTCCCGGTGAACAAAATGGCCGTAAAGTATCGGTGCATAAGGTTATGCCAATAACATTTAAATATGTGCCAATTCAGAATGATAGCACAACTTGGGAGGTGAATGAAAAAACCATTATCATGTTGGATGATTTGAAAATGCCAGACAATTTTAATCTTGCCATTTTAAATCCTGAAAGAATTGCATCGGTAAATGTACTAAAACCATTTCCGGAAAATGAAAAAAGCAAGCTTATTGCACAATACGGCGAATTGGCTGAAAATGGGGTGATTTTGATAAAAAGCAAGAATGATTTAGAACTAATTCCATTACCCGAATCATTAAGAAACGAATCATCTGTTGAGAATTATATTTGTAAAGATGCAGAAAAAAAACCTGAATTTCCGGGCGGTGAGAATAAACTCTTTTCTTATATTGGCAATAATCTTAAATATCCAATTATTGCGATGGAAAATGGTATTCAAGGCATAGTAGTTATTCGATTTGTTATAGATATTAATGGCAAGGTAAGAAATGCAAGGGTTATTGAAACCGTTGATCCTTTACTGGATAATGAAGCTTTACAAATAGTAAATTCCTTACCTGATTGGATTCCGGGTGAAAAATGTGGCAAAAAAGTGAATGTTTACTTTACATTGCCAATTAGCTTTAGCATACAAGGTGAAGGAAAACCTAGAAAAGGAACAAAAGTATGGGAAAGAAATGATAAAACAATTATTATTATAGATGACATGAAAATGCCTTATAAGTTTGATTTGAGAATGTTGAATATGAATAAATTGGCAACGTATAACACATTAAAACCAGTATCAAATGAATACACAAAACAACTCATAGAAAAATATGGAGAAGATGCTGTGAACGGTGTTGTGTTGATTAAAAGTAACAGAGACAATACGGTTAAAGAAACCATGTTAACTGCAAATACGACTTCTATTGACAGTAAAAATGAATCAAATTCATCGAATGATGAATTACCTCAATTTCAAGGAGGGAAAAGTGAATTGCACAAATTTATAAGCCATATTCTAAGATACCCAGAAGTTGCACTAGAATACGGTATAAAAGGTAAGGTAATTGTACAATTTATAGTAAACGTAAACGGGAAAGTTGAAAATGCTAAAATTGTCAATTTTCTAGATGAGACAATGATTGTATTAGAAGAAATTGTAATCACTGCATCAGGAAATCAGTCACTTAACAACTTGAAATCTTTTAATATGCAGCCATTAGAAGAAGAGGCTTTACGTGTAATAAAAAAGATGCCTGACTGGATTCCTGCGGAGCAAAACGGTGAAAAGGTATCGGTTTATTACACATTACCAATCACTTTCAATTTGAAATAAAAATCATGCAAAAATACCTTTCCATACTCAAGCAATACTGGGGTTACGATGAATTTCGTGAACTGCAGGGCGATATTATCCAAAGTATTGCTGCTGGGAAAGATACGCTTGGGTTAATGCCTACCGGAGGTGGAAAGTCGCTGACTTTTCATGTGCCTACAATGGCTATGGAAGGTATTTGCATTGTGGTAACACCGCTTATTGCGCTGATGAAAGATCAGGTGGAAAACCTGAAAAAACGTGGTATCGCAGCAGCTGCCATTTATTCGGGAATGTCAACAAATGATATTATGCTTACCCTCGACAATTCAGTTTTTGGGGCATATAAATTTCTGTATGTTTCGCCCGAACGTCTGGCAACGCCTATATTCATGGAGAAAATCAAGCAAGCTACCGTTTGCATGATTGCTGTCGACGAGTCGCACTGTATTTCGCAATGGGGTTACGATTTCCGTCCTTCGTATTTGCGCATAGCCGATATTCGGGAATTATTGCCCAATGTTCCTGTGCTGGCACTAACTGCCACCGCCACGCCCGAAGTGGTAGACGATATTCAAAAGCAACTGCATTTTCGTGAACCGAATCTGTTCCAAAAAAGTTTTCACCGCTCCAATCTGGCTTATGTGGTACGAACGGTAGAAAACAAGGACGAAAACTTACTGAAAATACTGAATAACGTTCCCGGAACTTCGGTGGTGTATGTTCGTAATCGAAAGAAAACAAAAGAAATAGCCGACTTTCTAAATCAAAACGGTATTCCGGCTGAGAACTTCCATGCGGGCTTGAAAAACGAAACCAAAGATGCCAAACAAGCGCGTTGGAAAAGTGGCGAAACACGTGTAATTGTTTCTACCAATGCTTTTGGGATGGGAATAGACAAAGCCGAAGTTCGTACTGTGGTACATCTGGACTTGCCCGATTCGGTAGAAGCGTATTTTCAGGAAGCGGGTAGGGCAGGACGCGACGAGAAAAAAGCATTCGCAGTTTTGCTTTATAATAATGGTGATGCAGTAAAAATGCGAAAGCGCGTGGCGGATACTTTCCCCGGAAAAGAAATGGTTCGTAAAGTGTACGAAGCACTGGGAAATTATTACCAAATTGGTGTCGGTTCGGGTCTGGATAATGTTTTTGCGTTTGATATTGCTGATTTTTGCACCAGATTTAAATTGCCCATTCTTATTTCGTATAATTGTCTGAAAATTCTACAACAAGCAGGATATATTGAACTTACCGACGAACAAGACAGTTCTTCGAGAGTTCTTTTCACTGTGAATAAAGACGATTTGTATAAAACCAAACAAACAACAGAGCAAGATAGATTGATTCATATTTTGCTACGGTCATACACAGGTTTATT
>JBMOHG010000447.1:0-3021 GCA_049317965.1 Paludibacter sp. | reverse complement strand
TTTTCATTGTCGTAATAAAAAAGGGTGCTAAAAAAATTTTAGCACTCTTTTTTTTTGACTATTCAATAACATTTTTTTCTAAGTCAAAAAGTCTACAATTAAAGTCAAATTTTACACATTGGTTATAAATATGTAAACTACTTTTACCTTCATAATAATTAAACTCTAACCAATAAATTCTATCGTTATGAAAACAAATTTTACAAAATCAAGGACATCGATTGTATTGCTTTACTTGTGTGTATTTACTGCAAATGCTCAAGTCTTTACATGGGACAAATCGGAATTAACTACAGCTTGGGCGAATGCATCTGCTGCGAGCACCGTAAAAACAGCCAATGGCATTACTTTGCAACAAATTGGCACAACCGGAGTAGTAACAGGATATATTGATGTAAATAACAGCAACGGTACACCTGTATTAAATGCAACCGGAAATGATGCTGTAACAATTACTTCGGCTTCAGACCAAATTGCGTCGATTAAAATAACATATTGCGCTAATGGAAGTTCAAACACTGCTAGTCCATTTTTAGGTTACAGTGCTACTCCAACAGCCATGGGAAGTGCTACGGTGGCAATTAGTGCTTGTGATTTAGATGCAACTGGTGTTACAGGAACAACCGGTGTTCAAAAAACATATACACCACCTACTGGCACTAAATTTATCATAATAACCAGAGGTAAAGCCTGTGGAAGTGTTGCTTCAAATACAGCTACATTTCGTATTTCGCGAATTGAAGTATACACAGTAGCTTCAACACCAACCATAACTCTATCTTCAGGCACAAATCCGGCAACAGCAATGGAAACCGCCGCCATGACTCCAGTAGTTTATGGCTATTCAGGAGTAGCTCTGGCTAGCAATGTTATGTATGGATGGTATACTGATAATACCTATACAACTACTACCACTGCACCGGCAAATCTGACAATAACAAAAAATGAAACAGATAAAACACTAACATTAAGCGGAACACCAGCAATTGGCACTACTGGAACCTATTATTATAAATTATGGGTAAACGAAACAAGTGGTAATTCGATAAATGGTAGCGTTGTAATTTCAGGCTATGTAACTCCAGCTCCGGTATTTAATTCTCCGGCGACTAAGAATCAAGCTGTAAAAGCCAATACTGCCATCACCGATATTGTATTTAGTATTCAAAATGCCAAAGGTGCAACTGCAACAGGATTACCCGCTGAACTTACAGGCACTTTTGCAGCAGTAGATGCACAAAACGGAACATTTACAATTTCCGGTTCGCCAGCAACTCAGGTATCATATCCTGCAGCAATAAATTATACAATTACTGCTGTTCCGTTAACCGGATATGCAGGTGCTGACATTACTGCAACCGGAACAATAACTGTGAAAGATCCTGCGGCCAAAAGCATTTTATATTTGGCTACAGACGCTACTACAGTTGCAAATGATATGTTTTTGTCTCAATTAAGCACGAAATATGATATCACTAAGCGAATTCCTCAAGCAAGTTTTGTAGGGAGTTATGCAGCTTACGATTTAATAATTTTACACGAATCATTAACTGGTGGTGATGCAGCTACAGCGGGACATGAACTCAACTTGATGAAAACGGTTGACAAACCAATATTGAATACAAAATCGTATTTTTATTCAACAGGAACAACTCCACGCTGGAATTGGGGGGCACCTAATAATGGAAACTCAGGAAAAGGAATAAAAGTAGTTCAAACAACTCACCCAATTTTTACTGGCATAACAATAAGTGATAGTTTATACATTTACAATACGTTAACCGCAAAAAACATCCAACCCACCACAGTAATTATTGGTGGTTATCAAATTGCGAAAGTTACAGGCGGAGTTGCAATTCATGATTTTCCTGCCGCTTTACGTCTGGGTGAAGGGAAAACATCAAAATATCTAATGATAAGCTTATTAAATGGCAGATACAGTGATTTGACTGCTGATGGGCTAAAACTATTGGAAAATGCTGTTGATTATTTATTAACCGGAACTCAATTTGATGCTCCTAGTTTAGATATAGCTTCATTTAATGTGAACAGTGTTGATGCAGCAATAAACCAGGTTACAAAAACAATTTCTGCTACATTACCTATCGGAACTGATTTGAGTGCACTTCAACCAACAATTACACTTGCGGGAACAGGAACAACGGTTACTCCGGCTTCAACTGTAGTGACTAATTTTACAAATTCAAATACTATTCCGATCAATTACACAGTATCGGATGGTATAAATTTTAAAGTTTATGCTGTAAGTATTATTGCCGAACCTGCAGGAGTTATACAAAATAGAATTGAAGGTGTATATTTTGATGGAGAAACCATCCATAACGATGCTAAAATGAATTTACAAATTCTTGATTTAACTGGTCGTTTGATTATAGATTCTCAAAATGACATTATTATGAGTTCAAAAGTAAATGGAATTTATATAGTAAGAAGCAAAGTTGGAGTTTTTAAAATTGTATTGAACAGGTAGATTTTTTTATAATAGTTGGATTTAAGTTGAAAAGTGCTTCGTAGTGATTACGAGGCACTTTTATTTAAGTAGAAATCGAGATTAAAAACGTACTTAAATTTACAAATTCAGTATAGCCCTCAGTGATTTGTAACCGCCCGGACTGGTTTTAATTTGTTGACCGTTTTTCAGAGTAAGTAACTGGTTCTGCTTTTCGTATAATTCAATACGCGAAATCATTTCAACATTTACAATAATGGAGCGATGCACTCTTACAAATTGAGATGGTGGTAAGTGCTCTTCAAAATACTTCATCGTCTGCTCTTTCAGGTATTTTCCTTGTGGCGTGAAAATTTGAACATAATCTCCATCTGCCTGAAAATAAAGAATTTCTGAAGTGAGAATAACATGAATTTTTGAACCTGATTTTACTGCTATACGTTCTAAGATTTCTGTAGTACTGCTCACTTTTTGATTGGCAGTTTCTTCGAAAGATTCAGTTTCAATTGCTTCAATTTGCTTCTCAGTTTGGCACATTTTAAATCGAAAAT
>JBMOHG010000446.1:0-3027 GCA_049317965.1 Paludibacter sp. | reverse complement strand
TTAAATTTAAAAGGTTGTATTATTTTTTTGATTTTTCGGTATTTTATCGGTGCAAATATATGTGGTTTAAAAATAGAGAATGTGTAATAATTGACTTTAAATGTAGAAAATATGACATCGATACTAAAAAGTTCATTTTTGGTGTTTTACCGCTAAAAAATAATCAATTGATTGTTCCTTTTATTGATGGTTTCTCTCCAAGTAGTTTCCTTAACTTTTGAAGTTGCTTGAATCTGAATTTTAATATTTCGGTTAATTTTCTTTCTTTCAAAGAAAATTAAAATAAATGCTTTGTTATTCAAAAATGATTATCTATCTTTGCAGTCCGAAATAAAATAATCAACATTATATAATAAATACTTAGTAATTATGATCGTAGTCCCAGTAAAAGAAGGCGAAAACATTGAAAGAGCATTAAAAAAATTCAAACGTAAATTTGAAAAAACAGGCGTAGTGAAAGAACTTCGTCGTCGTCAATGTTTTGACAAGCCTTCTATCGTAAAACGCGACGAAATTATGCACGCTGTTTACATTGAAAAGAAAAATCTTCGCGAAGAATAGTAAAAAAGAGTTGGAAAACTTGTTTTCCTTATTTATTTATTCTATCTTCGTTGCAGAATTGAACCTACGGTTATGATAAACAATTTTCTGCAATATTTACAGTATGAGAAGAATTATTCCTCTCATACTGTTTTGTCATATCATACCGACCTAAAGCAGTTCAGTGCATTTTTGAAAATTACACCCGAACAAATTTCGCCAATATCTATAAGTTCACAACAGGTACAACAATGGGTGCTTTCGCTTATGAGCACCAATATTTCTGCCAGAACTTTGTCACGGAAAATATCCACACTCAAAACTTTCTGGCATTTTTTGCTTTCCCGCGGATTTGTAAGTCAAAATCCAACGTTAAAAATTATTTTACCGAAAACAAAAAAGCCAATTCCTGCGTTTTTTAAAGAAAGCGAAATGAGTGCCGTTTTGGAAAATGAGTTTATTCCCGATAGTTTTGAACCCATCAGAAATCAATTGATTTTATCATTATTCTACCAAACAGGTATTCGTCTGGCCGAACTTATCAATATTGAAGACAAAGATGCTGATACAGTAAATCGTAGTTTGAGGGTTATTGGAAAACGAAACAAACAACGTATTGTGCCTATTAGTAATGCATTGTGCGAAGATATTGAGTTTTACAAAACCATTCGGTTCCAGAATGTTGATACATTGACAAGCAATTTGTTTGTGCTGAAAAACGGAAAAAAAATGTATCCGAAAATGGTTTATAACCTTGTACACAATACCATGTCGGAAGTGAGTAGTTTACACAAAAGAAGTCCACACGTTCTGCGTCATACATTTGCCACAAGTATGCTAAATGGCGGAGCCGATATAAATGCAGTAAAAGAGCTGTTAGGGCATAGTAGTCTGGCAGCAACTCAGGTTTATACTCACACGAGTTTCGAGGAGTTATACAATATATATAAACACGCTCATCCAAGAGCAAAATAAAAAAGGAGGAAATTATGAAACTAAGAATTCAATCCATCAATTTTGATGCAACCGCCAGTTTAGAATCTTACATCAACAAAAAATCGTTGAAGTTAGAAAAGTTTTTTGATGAAATATTGAATGTAGAAGTATATTTAAAAGTAGTAAAACCCGAATCGGCCACTAATAAAGAAGCCGAAATCAAAATTTCTATACCAAATGTTGATTTTTTTGCTTCAAAAACCTGCGATACTTTTGAGGAAGCAGTTGACTTAACTATCGATGCCTTAGAGAAACAAATGCGTAAGTACAAAGAAAAAGCCACTAATAAATAAAATATTCAGATAATTGTTTTGTAGTCCAAAATATTATCGTACATTTGCAAGCCGTTTGAATAGCAGTATTTAAACGGCTTTTTAATCGCTAAAACCTTTATGTTATAGCACTTTGCCTCTTTAGCTCAGTTGGCCAGAGCACGTGATTTGTAATCTCGGGGTCGTTGGTTCGAATCCGACAAGAGGCTCAAAATAGTTGATAATTAACAATTAATAATTAAAAACAGAGGTTTTTGATTATAAAAGTTATGTTTGCAACATGCAAAACATTAATTATTAATTTTTAATTATTAATTAAAATTTGGGTAGTTACCAAAGTGGCCAACTGGGGCTGACTGTAACTCAGCTGTCTTTCGACTTCGGAGGTTCGAATCCTTCACTGCCCACAACAAATTTGAAAATTGAGAAATTTGAAGATTTGAAGATTCATTTTCAAATTTTCAAATCATCAAATTTTCAAATTGATTTCGCGAAAGTAGCTCAGTCGATAGAGCATTAGCCTTCCAAGCTGAGGGTCGCGGGTTTGAGTCCCGTCTTTCGCTCAACATGCGAGATGCAAGTCTGCCGGGACGAAAAGTTTATCCCGACAAAGTCGGGAAGTCCCGTCTTTCGCTCAAATATGGAGTAGGTCAGAAATGATATCGAATCCATTTTGCTGTTGTAGCTCAGTGGTAGAGCACTTCCTTGGTAAGGAAGAGGTCGCGAGTTCAATTCTCATCAACAGCTCAACTTTGTAAGCTTTTATAAAACATATAAATTAATTATTAAATAATCTTTGAGTTATGGCAAAAGAAAAATTTGACAGGTCAAAACCCCACGTAAACGTTGGTACCATTGGACACGTTGACCACGGCAAAACTACCTTGACCGCTGCAATTACCATGGTACTTGCAAAAAAAGGACTTTCTGAAATGCGTTCATTCGATTCTATCGATAATGCACCAGAAGAAAAAGAACGTGGTATTACTATTAATACAGCCCACGTTGAATATCAAACAGCTTTACGTCACTATGCGCACGTTGACTGTCCGGGTCACGCCGATTATGTGAAGAACATGGTAACTGGAGCTGCTCAAATGGACGGTGCTATCATTGTAGTTGCTGCAACTGATGGTCCTATGCCTCAAACTCGCGAACATATCTTGTTAGCTCGTCAGGTAAACGTTCCTCGTTTGGTTATCTTCATGAACAAATGTGA
>JBMOHG010000445.1:0-3030 GCA_049317965.1 Paludibacter sp. | reverse complement strand
TTGAATCGTTGGAGGTGCTCAAAGATGCTTCGGCCACTTCTATTTATGGAGCACGCGGGGCTAACGGAGTACTAATTATTACCACTAAAAAGGGTAAAGTGGGCAAACCAACAATAAGCTATAAAACATTCTATGGAACACAAAAAACTAGGGCACATGTGGATGTGTTAAATCCTTACGAGTTTGTGAATCTCCAAATGACGCTCAGCAAAGGAACTGCTACTAGTGATTATTTGGATTTTACCAAAAGGAATCCTAGACCACCTAAAATGACTCTGGAAGATTATAAAACGATAGAAATGATTGATTATCAGAACTTATTGTTCAGGGATGCACCAATTCAAAGTCATTCACTATCGGTATCCGGCGGAACACAAGAAACGAAATATATTTTTTCCGGCTCTTATTTTAAACAAGATGGGGTTATTATTGGATCAAGCACCGATAGATACACCGCCAAATTAGGATTTGACCAAAACTTCAGCAAACAACTTAGAATGGGAGTAACCGGTAATTTTTCGCTTAATTCCACATCTGGAGCTGACCCAAATAGCTATTCCAGTAATTTAATGCATTCGGCATGGTCTTATATTCCGTTTGTGTATTCGGGTGTAGATCCAGCAAATAATGAGAATATTACTGATATGAATGACCAACGAAATAATCCTATTTTGACAGCATTGAATGAGTTAAATTCTAAAAAAACAACCGTTATTTCGGGAAATGCATACCTCGAATATGAACCTGTTAAAGGATTGATTTTCAAAGTTCTCGGTAGCGTATCAAGCAGTGTGTTGGCACGCGAAGGATTTAATAATTTCAAGACCAAAACAGGAAGAACCAAAGGATATGCCGACGGTTCTATTTCGCAGCAAAGTACTTTTAACTGGATGAATGATTATACCGTAAATTACAGTAAAACATTTAAACAAAAACATAAATTTTCAGCCCTGTTGGGCTTTACCGCTTCTGGTCGCAATTTCGGAACTTATAGCTTTGGGGCTCAGAATTTGACACGTGATGATTTGGGACTACATGCACTGGCAGAAGGCACTCCTAAGGTGGTAACAGTAACAGGAAGCGCTTCAACTATTGCTTCGGGAATAAGCAGGGTAACGTATGGTTACAATAACCGCTATCTTTTTTCTGCTTCATTCCGTGCGGATGGTTCTTCAAAGTTTGGGGCTAATAATCGTTGGGCATACTTTCCATCCACTTCTGGTGCATGGGTGCTCAGTCAAGAGAAATTTATGAAACCACTTCAACGCATTGTTTCAAACACAAAAATACGTGCCAGTTGGGGTAGAACAGGGAATAATAGCGTAGATGATTTTGCTACTTATGATCAATATATTGGCAGTTTATCTTCAAAACCCTATACCTATTACTTTGGAAATGCAATTAATAACGCAACCGTAAAATCCCAAATGGCCAACCCTAATCTGAAATGGGAAACCACTGAGCAAACCGACCTTGGTTTAGACGTTGGTCTCTTTAAACAACGTGTAAGAATTGAAGCGGATTATTTCTATAAAAAGACCTATGACTTGTTGCTA
This sequence comes from Paludibacter sp., assembly GCA_049317965.1. Taxonomy (GTDB): domain Bacteria; phylum Bacteroidota; class Bacteroidia; order Bacteroidales; family Paludibacteraceae; genus Paludibacter. The sequence goes on along the minus strand of JBMOHG010000445.1, from coordinate 1,474 downwards.
AATGCAGAGATGCCAAATTCGAGCGGTTTTGACAAATCATACATGAATATCGGCAAAGTTCAAAATCAAGGGTTTGAATTTAGTTTGTTCTCTGAAAATATTCGCACAAAAAAATTCAGATGGTCAACCGACTTTAACATCTCGTTTATTCGCAATAAAGTAGTAGAATTAGCTAATGCACAGCCTACTATGACCAGCAATCTTACTTGGGCGTATATTGGTGACTACAATACATGGAACAATTTTCCGGCTTATGTTGCCATAGTGGGTAAGCCACTTTCGCAGATGTACGGCTATATCTCTGATGGCTTATTGAGCAATGCTGATATTGCAAATAACTATCCTACTGCCCGTGGAGCATCGGTTACTCCTGGTTATATGAAATTTAAAGATATAAATGGAGACGGTAAAATTGACCAATCCGACCGCACTGTTATTGGTGATGCCAATCCAAAACATTTTGGTGGAATGAGTAATAAATTTGAAGTATATAACTTTGATTTAAGTATCTTTCTACAATGGTCCTATGGTAATAACATTATGAATGTGAATAAATACCTTTATACAGTTGCCTCACCTTATGGCTATAATTCAACCACAGCACTTCTGGATGCATTCTCGGGCGATAATCCAACAGGCTTAGTACCTACAATTGGTTCGCAACGAAGTAATAATAGGGCGTATTATTCAGACTTAGTAGAAGATGGCTCGTTTTTAAAATTAAAAACAATTCAGTTAGGTTATACCATTCCTACCGGACTATTAAAAAAACTCTATATCAAAACTTTGAGGATGTATTGTAGTGCTGAGAATATCTACACATTGACAAATTATTCTGGCTTTGACCCAGAGGTTTCTTCGGCGAATAGTGCCATGACAAGGAATTTTGACTTTTCAAGTTATCCGCGCGCATTTTCTCTCACATTCGGTGGCAATATTACTTTTTAATTAATTATTTAATCAATTATGAAACATACGATAATTTCAATATTCACAACCATTTTACTCGCTAATTTGCTGGTATCATGTACGGATTTCTTTGCAGTGGAGCCACAAGACTTTATCTCACAAGAACAGTTATTCTCATCCGAAAAAAATGCAAAGACTGCATTAAATGGTGTTTATAACTCTATGGCAAATCCAAATCTTTATGGAAGGACTTTGATTAACGAGTTGGACACCTACAGCAATGATCTTTGTTGGGGCTCATCAACTTCACCAACAGGACTTCCCAGTTGGCTTCATACCTCTGCCGATCAGACCGTAACTAATATATGGAGATATTTGTACGAAGGTATTGACAGAGCGAATGTTTTTTTGGATAACATTAACAGTGTACCCAATATGACCGATGCTAACCGCAATTCGATGATTGCTCAAGCAAAATTTATTCGAGCATTGTTTTATTTTCATTTGGTACAAAACTGGGGAGCCGTTCCTTTGAAGCTAACTGAAACTTTAACGCCTCAGGATA
>JBMOHG010000444.1:0-3039 GCA_049317965.1 Paludibacter sp. | reverse complement strand
ATTAAATACGCTATTCAAGCTGACAAAATAATTGATAAAGGTTTAGTAAAAGAATCGTTTCCAATAATTACAAAAGCCATTAGAACAGACTCTACTCAACGAAAATCTTATGATATTTTGTATCGTGCATGTTTAGTGGGTCAAAATTACAATGACTCGCTTATGCGTTACTTTTTTATTGCAAAACGAATTTTTGATGCGGATGATGAAATTTGCTATAAAATTGCCGAATTGTACAAAATGAGGAAAGAATACAAGAAATCGATTAAACACTATTCCAAAGCAATTGAATTAATTGATAGCAAAGAAGAAAAATCAAAACTCACACTTCAATACTATTCAGGCAGGGCTTATTGTTATGTAATGACTAATACGTACAAACAGGCAATTCCTGATTATACAGTTTATTTGAATGAAAACCCTGACGATGCGGTGATTTTAACCAATCGTGGAGTTTGTTATCAAAATGATAATAACAAGGAAAAAGCAATTGCCGATTGGAAAAAGGCGGCAGGATTAGGTAATTCTACGGCAAAAGCATATTTGAACCGGATAACCAGAAAATAAAAAGTTACTGACTAGTCGAACTCAACAATCGTAATTCCTGCGCCTCCAAACTGAATATGTTCATCGCGAAATTTATTTACACCATTTATTGTTGCCAAATATTGTCGTATCATTTGGCGTAATGCACCGGTTCCTGTACCATGCAAAATGCGTACTGAACTCACATCAACCATTAAAGCATCGTCAATAAAATACATAACTGCTTGTAAAGCTTCGTCGCCACGCATACCACGCACATCAATTTCTGAGCTGAAAGTTAGTTTACGTTGTCGCACTTCGTCGGTGCTTGTACTTTTCAACGAATCATATTTCTTTGCTTCCTTTTTTAATTGATTATTACTGATTGCTTCAAGTTTCACAAGTTTTACAGTCGATTTTAAATTTCCGAAAGCTACAACAGCCTGTTTTTCTTGCATTTCCAAAATAATACCGGTTGCAGTTTGGCCTTTCAACCGGACGTTGGAACCAACTTTTAATGTTTCATGTTCAGTGTTTTGTGTTTCGCGTTTTACGGACTTTAGTTCAGTTTTTTTATTAAGTTGGAGTCTCGTACTTCCACTCTTCAAGTCCGCTTTAGGGGATTTAGGGGTTATTCTTTCCTTAAATTCATCCAATTCTTTCCTAACCACTTTTGTTCGTTCTTTTTCGGCATTTGCTTCTTTTATTTGCCGAATGGTATTTTCAATTTTTGCGTTGGCTTCGTTCAACAGATTTTTGGCCTCATCATTTGCTTTGGCAGTAATTTCTTTGCGTTGTCGGTTGATATCAGCCATTTCGGCTTCATATTTTTCGAGCGTTTCCTCCAGTTTTTTTTCTTTTAGTCGAATTTGCTGGCGTTTGTTTTCCCAGTAACGCTTGTCGCGCACAATATCTTGCAAATGTTTGTCGTAATCAAGATGTTCTGCACCCACTTTTTCGGCTGCTTCTGCAATTAAATCTTCAGGTAAACCAATTTTTCTTGCAATTTCAACTGCAAATGAACTTCCCGGATTGCCAATACTCAACTGAAAAAGCGGTTGCAAATGTTGTCGATCGTAAAGCATGGCGCCATTTACAATTCCTTCGGCATCTTCGGCAAAGTGCTTTAAATTAGTATAATGCGTTGTAATTACTCCAAATGCCAGGTTTCTGTTGAAACGCTCCAACGTTGCTTCGGCAATAGCACCACCAATCATAGGTTCTGTTCCGGTTCCAAATTCATCAATCAACAATAATGTTTTGGAATTACTGTTTTTGATAAAAAATTTCATGTTCAGCAAATGTGAACTGTAGGTCGACAGATCATTTTCAATGGATTGTTCGTCGCCAATATCAATAAAAAGTCGTTCGAAAATACCAGCCCGACTGCTATCGTGAATAGGAATCAACAATCCGCATTGTAACATATATTGCAATAAAACCACCGTTTTCAAACAAACCGACTTACCACCGGCATTTGGTCCCGAAATAAGCAAGATTCGTTGCTTTTCGTTTAAAGTAATATCCAGTGGGACAATTGCTTTCCCTTGTTTTTTGAGTGATAAAAGTAAAAGTGGATGTACAGCCTTTGCCCATTCTAATTGACAATAGTTGTCTAATCGTGGTTTAATTGCATTGATTTCAATTGCGAAAAGCGCTTTGGCACGCAAAAAATCAATTTGCCCCAGAAAGTATTGCGAAGCAAAAATTGATTCGGTATATGGTCGAACAAAATTGGTAAATTCTACCAAAATTCGCATAATTTCCCGACGTTCTTCGCCTTCTAATTCACGCAATCGATTATTTGCTTCAACCACTTGTGTCGGCTCAATAAATACGGTTTTTCCGGTGGCTGATTCATCATGAACAATTCCGTTTACTTTGCGCTTGAAAGCTGGTGAAACAGGAATTACCAACCGACCTTCGCGCATGGTGGGTGTCACATCTTTTTCGACATAACCATCTACTTGCGCCTGACGTAAAATGGAATTTAATGTACGGGAAATTGAACTTTGAACCTGAAAAATATCCTTTCGAATGCGTGCTAACTCTGTTGAAGCGTTATCTTTTATTTTCCCGAATTTATTCAAGATAGCATCAATACGCTGAATAATAACAGGAAAGGTTTCAATTCCCAGAACCAATTCATTTAAATGCGGATAAACTTCTGCTTCGTGTTTGGTAAGAAATGCCACTAAACGGCGGACCGCTTCCAACGCTCGACGCAAATCGAAAACTTCCAGTTCATCCAAAAACAAACCTTCGACCCGTACCCGCAATAATGCCGGACGAACATCATAAAAATCTCCAATGGGCAATTCGTCACTGTCGGTAGTGATCACGCGTAGCATTTCGTCGGTCTGACTTAGCAAACGCAGCACTTCGGCATAGTCGGACGAAAAAAGTATTTCATCAACTTTTTCTTCGCCTAACGAGCTCACACACTTGTCTTTCAACAATTGGCGAATGGTTGTAAAATCTATTTTTTGTTCTATATGAGTTGGATAAAGCATT
>JBMOHG010000443.1:0-3043 GCA_049317965.1 Paludibacter sp. | reverse complement strand
GATTATTGTTCCAACCTATGTAACGATAAGCTAAATTTGAAGTATTGATTTATTTCAATCATTGATTAATTTCATTCTCAAATTTTCAAATTAGCACATTTTCAAATTACCTTTTCTCTAATTATTCTTGTAATTCCTTATTTTTCAAACGATGAACCCAAATAATACAAGCCAAAATGATAAGAGCCATCGGCGGCATCATCATCAATCCATTGTCCATATAACCGGCATCGTAAAACGATTGTGGAATAATTCTGTATCCCAGTAATGAGCCGGCTCCTAACAATTCGCGAAAGAATGCTACAATAATTAAAATAATAGCATAACCAAAGCCGTTTCCCAATCCATCTAAAAACGATTCCCAAGGTTTGTTGGCCATTGCAAATGCTTCTAAACGTCCCATTAATATGCAGTTAGTAATAATCAATCCTATATAAACCGAAAGTTTTACACTCACATCGTAAGCATAAGCTTTTAAAAACTCGCTTACAACAGTCACTAATGCCGCCACAACTACCAATTGTACTATTATTCGTATGCGATTTGGTATAGTGTTTCGAAGTAAGGAAATTATAACATTCGAAAAGGCAACAATTACTGCCACCGAAATACCCATAACCAAAGCCGGTTTTAAATTGGCGGTTACAGCTAATGCTGAACAAATTCCCAGTACCTGAACAGCAATTGGATTGTTTTTGCTCAAAGGACCAAGAAAAACTTGTCTTGTTTTTTCTGAAAATAATTTACTCATTTCTCGTTTTCTCCTATTTTTGGTTGAAGTAAAAATGGTTCGTATTGTCCGATACAATGAAGAAGCATAGCCTCAACACCTTTACTGGTAATGGTTCCGCCCGAAATGGCATCGACTTGTTCCTGACCATCAGCTTTTTTCCCTGTTTTCATAATGGCAATAGACACAAATTCATTTTTATCATTCAAAATATGTTTACCAATAAATTCTTTTTGGAATGGTAAATCTGCAATATTTGCACCCAATCCCGGCGTTTCGCTGGAATGAGAAAAATAAGTGCCAAAAACAGTATTTTTATCTTCATTCAAGGACAGATAGCCCCAAAGTGGCCCCCAAAGTCCTGTACCTTTTAATGTTAAGATATATTTGGTCTGACCTTCAATAGAAGCAATATAAAGTGGGATAAGTCTTTCATCTTGTTTTTTGGCAAGTTCTTTTACCATATCAATTTCGAAAGCTGCTTCCAAAGAATCGGTAAGTACTTCTCCTTTTGAATTGATTATTAGACCCTTTACAATATATTTATTGTATAAAGAATCTGCATTTTGACCTTCAGTATCAATTAATAGTGAACTCAAAATCTGTTTTTTCTTATCAAGTTTTACGTTTGAGTTTTGAGTCTCTTTTAATGCACCCGAAACATAAGCGAGCATTAATGCCACTATAACCACCATCAAAGCAGCATAAAGCATTGTATAGCCGTTACTATTTGTATTCAATTTTTCAATTTTCAATTTCTTCATTGCTGGCTCTTTTCAAACGTCGTTTTATATTGGCTTCAACTACAAAATAGTCAATAAGTGGAGCAAAAATATTCATTAACAAAATGGCTAACATCATTCCTTCTGGATATCCAGGATTCAATACCCTTATTATAATAGCCATACATCCAATCAGAAAACCATAAATATATTTCCCAATTTCGGTACGTGCAGAGGTGACCGGGTCGGTGGCCATAAAAACCGCACCAAATGCAAAACCGCCAAACACCAAGTGATTGTACCATGGAAAATGTGCAGCAGCTGTATCAGGACCAATTAAATTAAAAATATAAGCCATTAAACCACCACCAACAAAAACTGAAAGCATAGTTTTCCAACTTGCAATTCCTGAAATCAACAGAATAAATGCTCCTATTGATATGGCTACAACTGATGTTTCACCAATTGAACCGGGTATTAATCCGAAAAATCCATCAAAAAAACCAATAGAATTACCCATTGTATCAGTTACATAGGCATGTTTGGTAATAGAAGTTGCTACCTGACTTAAAGGTGTTGCACCCGTAAAACCGTCAACTGCACTACCTCCACCAAATCCAAAAGAACTTCCAATCCGAACCCAAACAGTATCACCCGACATATAAGTTGGATAGGCAAAAAACAAGAATGCTCGGGTAATTAATGCTACGTTAAAAATATTCATTCCTGTACCACCAAAAACTTCCTTTGCAAAAATTACTGCAAAAGCAGTTGCCACAGCTACCATCCAAAGTGGTGTGTCAACGGGAATTATGAGTGGAATCAAAAATCCGGTTACCAAAAAACCTTCCTGAATTTCGTGACCTTTAACTTGTGCTATGGCAAACTCAATACCCAACCCCACCGTGTACGAAACTATTATAAACGGCAAAACAGCAAGAAAACCAAATAAAAAACAACTTATATGACCAACAGTTTCACCAATTGCTAAATAATGCTGATAACCGGTATTGTACATTCCGAACAATAATGCGGGAATTAATGCAATGATTACAACCACCATAGTTCGTTTAGTATCTATTGCATCGTGAATATGTGAACCACTTTTCGAAGTAGTATTTGGAACATATAAAAACGTTTCAAATCCATCAAAAACCGAATGGAGTTTCTCTAATTTTCCTCCTTTTTCGAAATGTGGTTTGACTTTATCAATCAGATTTCTTAATGATTTCATATTTTAAAAATAATCTCAACCCATATTGTGGCGTTGAAAGTTTGTCTTATCTATTTTGTAAATGACTGCAAGAATTCAAACTATAAACAGCGTATTAATAAATCTGATATTAAATTATAACAGATTGATATTCTGCGTATTTCGTCTTGATTCTTGTGTCTTGACTCTTGTATCTTGATTCTTATGTCTTGACTCTTATGTCTTGATTCTTATGTCTTGACTCTTGTGTCTTGATTCTTGTGTCTTGACTCTTATGTCTTGATTCTTATGTCTTGATTCTTTATTCCAGTTCTTTTTTCATAGTGTCCAATGCATTGCGAACAATCTCTTGCAAGGGTAATTTCGAAGTACAAACAA
>JBMOHG010000442.1:0-3043 GCA_049317965.1 Paludibacter sp. | reverse complement strand
CTCGATAAACAAACATCACAAATGCTGTTCAAACACCAAAGGATATTTTAAAGTTGCCGACAATTATGATTTTTTGCGTTATCAATTCAAATTCAATACTAATTTACCTGTTTATTTGAATTTGATTACATCCATCAATAATTCCCTTATTTTCAATACATATTCATTTACGAATACCAGTCCGCCTATATACCTTAACAGGCACGAAGTATTGACCCATATCTCACAATTTCTTATTTGATTTTTATTAGTATTTATAATAACTTATGAATACCTGAAATACTTGTAAGTTATCGTGCTTTGTTTTTTACTCAAGGCACTCCAAGTACTTTAAGTACTCAAGGCGCTTTTTAAAATTAAATAATTAACAATAAGATTTCATTATGATAGAACATATCATTCGATTTTCGATAAAGAATAAATTCATTATTGGATTATTCATTGTAGCATTGATTGGATGGGGAACCTATTCACTTACTCGATTGCCAATTGATGCCATACCCGACATTACCAATAATCAAGTTCAGGTTATTTCGCTAGCACCATCGCTTGCCGTGCAGGAAGTAGAAAGTTTTATTACGGCTCCTATTGAAGTAGCCGTTGCAAATATTCCCGATATTGTAGAACTCCGATCTATTTCCCGTTTAGGTTTATCGGTGGTTACCATTGTTTTTAAAGACAATGTTGATATTTATTGGGCTCGTCAACAATTAAGCGAACGATTAAAAGAAGCAGAGGAAGAAATTCCACCAGGATTAGCCAAAACAGAACTTGCCCCTATATCATCAGGATTAGGTGAAATATTTCAGTATCGTTTGGCAGTTGACAAAGGATTGGAAGAAAAGTATAATCCAATGGAACTCCGTACAATTCAGGATTGGATAGTACGCCGAGAAATGCTTGGCACACCAGGGGTGGCCGACATTAATAGTTACGGTGGCTTTGTAAAACAATACGAAATTGCAGTAAATCCCGAAAGGCTTAAGGGGATGAACCTAACCCTAAACGATATTTTTGAAGCGCTCGAAAAAAACAACGAAAACACTGGTAGTGCTTATATCGACAAAAAGCCAAATGCCTATTTTATTCGTGGAATTGGTTTGGTAAAAACCATAGCTGATATTGAAAAAATAGTTGTAAAAAACAATATATCAGGCATTCCGATACTTATAAGAGATATTGCCAATGTACAATATGGCAGTGCTACCCGCTACGGGGCTTTTGTGGTTGATACTTCCGAAGCAGTAGGTGGCGTGGTAATGATGCTGAAAGGTGCAAATGCACACGAAGTAATTGATGACGTACAGGAACGCATAGTTTCCATACAGAAATCATTGCCCAAAGGTGTTACCATTGAACCCTTTCTTAAACGTTCCGATTTGGTAAGCAGAGCAATTAACACTGTATCACGAAATCTGGTAGAAGGTGCTCTGATTGTGATATTTATTTTGGTAATAATGCTTGGAAATATGCGGGCAGGACTTATTGTAGCTTCGGTAATCCCGCTTTCAATGCTATTTGCTATTTCACTGATGAACCTTTTTGGTGTATCGGGCAATCTGATGAGTTTGGGAGCCATTGATTTTGGATTAATAGTTGATGGAGCTGTAATTATAGTAGAAAGTGTGGTTCATCAAATATCGAAAAGAAAAGACGGACTTCAAGGATTTAAAGTTCTTACCCAAAAACAAATGGATGAAGAAGTATTTAAGGCTTCGAGCCGAATAAGAACCGCTGCTGCTTTTGGCGAAATCATCATCCTGATTGTATATCTTCCAATTCTGGCATTGGTTGGCATTGAAGGCAAAATGTTTCGTCCGATGGGACAGGTTGTGAGCTTTGCCATATTAGGTGCTTTTATTCTTTCACTAACTTATGTGCCAATGGCATCTGCTTTGTTTTTGAGCAAGAAAACAGAACAAAAAACTACCTTCTCTGATAAACTGATGAAATGGATCAGCAAAGCTTTCAATCCGGCAATTGCCTATGCTTTAAGACATAAAATGCTGGTTTCTGTTTCTGCAATCAGCTTGTTTATCTTTAGTTTGTTTATCTTTAGCCAACTTGGAGGTGAATTTATTCCTCAACTTGAAGAAGGCGATTTGGCAGCCGGTGTAATGACATTACAAGGAGGATCGCTTTCAAATACAGTTGAACAGGTTGAAAAAGCCAATAAAATATTACTAGATAATTTTCCGGAAATAAAACATGCGGTTTGTAAGATTGGTGCCGGTGAAATCCCTACAGATCCTACACCTATGGAAACAGGTGATTATGTAATTACACTCAAAGACAAAAGTGAATGGACATCTGCCGAAACTCGCGAAGAACTGGTTGCCAAAATGGAAGAAAAACTGGTAACACTTGCTGGTGTGAAGTTTGAGTTTCAACAACCCATTCAAATGCGTTTTAATGAATTAATGACCGGTTCAAAACAAGATGTAGCTATTAAAATATTTGGCGACAATCTTAATACTTTAGCTGATAAGGCTACAGAAGTTGAAAGAATTATTCATAAAATTGAGGGTGTAGAAGATATCAATGTCGAAAAAGTAACCGGACTGGCTCAGGTTCAAATTAATTTTAACCGTGACCGTTTAGCTCAATACGGACTTTCAATTGATGATGCAAACAAAATTTTGCGTGCAGCATTTGCCGGTAGTCAGGCAGGTGTGGTTTACGATGAAGAAAAACGTTTTGGCTTGGTAGTTCGTTTAGACAAGGATTATCGCAAAAATCTGGATGATGTTAAGAATCTAACAATTGCATTACCAAATGGAGGTCAGATTCCATTTGAACAAATAGCTGATATTAGTATTCAATCTGGTCCTGCACAGGTATCTAGGGAAAGTACAAAACGAAGAATTACTGTTGGTTTTAATGTTCGCAACCGAGATGTACAGGGTGTAATTAAAGAAGTTACGGCTAAAATTGACAAACAAATTAAATTTCCAAGTGGATATTATGTTTCTTATGGCGGTCAGTTTCAAAATCTGGTAGCTGCCAAAAACAGATTGGCAATAGCAGTTCCTGTTGCTTTGAT
>JBMOHG010000441.1:0-3046 GCA_049317965.1 Paludibacter sp. | reverse complement strand
GCAATAGAACTGTGTTTTTTTGACCAGCAACAAAGCTCGTCAAAAAAAACAAGAAGATTATATTTATAAAAAAGTTTTTCATTTTGCTATTTCGCCTATTCCATACAAACTTACTGCATTATTTTGCAACATATCCAATGCTGCTTCGCGCAATTGTGCCTGACTGAGTTTGAGCATTGATTTTTGTTTCAGCAATTTTTCTTCTAAGATTTCGCGGGTGAAAAGCGATGAACCCACAGCCATTTCGATAGTGGTGGCATCGTGGCTCAACATAATTTTTTGGTAAGGCACATAATTCAGGTATGTATCCAATGCTTCGCTAAAAAACGCCGGACTCAATATCGGCATCCAGCAATTATCGATGTAAAAATTCGGTTTATTTTTAGCTAAATAGGCTGCTTCCTTAAAAAATGGCCAGCAATGCAACATCACAATATTCATATTGGGATATCTTTCGCCCAACGCTTCCAAAGGCAGTGGACTCGACGATTTTAAATTGTGTGTACCAACGTGCATTTGATGCGCCCATTTACGTTCATTGGCTTGTCGGCAACATTCGTTCATTATCCAATCCTGAAAAACCACAATTTCATCTGGAGTTAAATCGCCTCGAAATTTCACATCCTCATCTTTGCGGATTTTAAAGTCTAAATTACGACGATATGCTTGCAGTGATTTAATGCCAGTGGTATGATTTTTTGCCGCTAGATTGAGATAAAACGTAATAAATTCACGCCATGTTTGTGCGTTAGTTGGTTCAACTCCAGCTACTTTCGCTAAATTATCGCGACGTTTACTTTCCACCTTCCACATATCCATAAATGGGTCGATGCGCAAAATGGTATGTGTAAACGAAAGTTCCTGTTTTGCCGTTTCGGGCGATTGTTGCTGCAAATAAAACTCTGGATGCACAGGACGAATCAATTCCGTGAAATGTGCTTTTTTCATTGCTGTTTCGTACCAGGTAAACATATCGGCATAGCTAATTCGTATCAACGAATCGGCTTTTTGCCAATCTTTTAGCTTGAAATCCTGTAATTTTACACCATACAAAAATTCAATTCCACGAGCCGTGCATTGAAAAGTACCTGTCATTATTGAAGTTGTTGCCAATTCCTTAAAACCATCCAATGCTGCCTGTGGATTGGCATTCCACCATTCGCTAGGGGTTTTATAGCCTGCTTTAAAAGCCATGGCATACGGATTTCGTCCTTCGTTGTACAACCAGCCCATAAGATATGGGTCTAAAAGCACATCCCAGATGGAAGTTGGTTTTTGAGGTGAAGCTCCTGCATACAAATCGGCACGGAAACCATCTAATTCTGGCACATAGCCACCGTTGGATTCCACACATCCCCAGTGCTCATGACCACAAAAATTGGGCATGGTAGAAATATCAAAACCCAATTCCTTCGCTTTCGCTGAAACGATAGAAGTCTTGTTTTTTGATTTCCTTTTTTCGGCAGAAAATGTTGAAAAATTGATTGTTACCAATATTAGGGCAACAACTATACATTTTATTTTTGTCATTTTGGTTTTGAAATTAAAAAAGTAAATATAGTCATTTTTAATAAATATCCTTCAATTCTTTTACGGCATCAAACAGTGCTAACACATTTTCGACTGACGTATCATCCTGAATATTATGCGCTGGAGCTAAAATATAACCGCCACCTTTTCCGAGTATTCCGGCTACACGTTTAACTTCCGCTTTAATGCTTTCGGGCGTTCCGTTGGGCAATATATCCTGCACACATACGGCACCAAAAAAGTTGATTTTTCCTTTAAACAGATTGCTCATATTTTGCGCATCCATGTCCTTGGCCATTGGTTGTAAAGGATTTAGAAAATCTAATCCCAACTCAATAAACTTAGGTACAAGCGGAACAACCGACCCGCAAGTATGCCATGCTAATTTAATATTGGGGTTGGCAGCTTTGAAGGTGTCGAACATTTTTTTGATGCGAGGCGCAAAGTAGCGGTCGAACATTTCGGGGCTCATAATCAAGCTGTTTTGCGAACCAAAATCGTCACCAGCCCAAATCATATCGACGCCAGCCTCAATTAAACGAAGTCCGGTTTTAGTAGCAATATCAGTTACTTTGTCGAGCAATGCATCCACGTAAGGTTCTTCGAGCATCATGTCCATCAGCAATTTCTCCAATCCCACCATGTACCACGAAATTTCGTAGATGGCACATTCTAAATCGCCAATAATACCGTGCGTTTTGCCGTATTTGGCAATGGTTTCTTCAGCAAAACGGAAACGCCCTGGCGCATCTACTTCGGGAAAAGGATAATTCTCAATTTCTTCTACCGTTTGTACATTTGCAAGGGGATGAATGGCAAATTCGTCGTACAATCCGGTTGATTTGGTGCCAAATCCCCATTCGTTGATGGTAATTCCATCTTCGCGGGTTACCGGCAAATTATTATCGGGAAAGCATGCTGCTACACCAATGGCATCTACGCCCATACCCACGAGCATATTGTTGAAGGAGATGCGGCTTCCGAGCAAAGATGAAACAGGCTCTTCGTAAGGCACACCCAAATGGTCGCTCAATCGTTTTGCCAATTGTGGCACTATACTTACATACAAGGGTGGACGGTCAGTTGGTTTGCCGTTTAATGTGTTCAAAAATCTTTCGCGTGAATTCATGGTAATAATATTTTTTTTAAAATCCGATATAATATTTTATAATTGCTTCGCCCATAATACCTGTTGAAAATGGGTTGTGTAAATGTCCGTTTGGTGTGCCATTGGGTCCGTAAAATTCAGAAACCGTTCCCCAAGCACTTATAATCCCACCATTCAGGTATGTTTTCATGGCTTTATCAGCTTCGACCTGCTTGTTAAGTTTTTTCATTGCATAGATGTAATAAGCTAAATTATGTCCGCTAAAACCCTCCGCATCTGTTGGTGCAGTTGGCAAATAACCCGTTTGCGGGTGAATAAAACTTGATGAATATAAAGCCGTAAGTATCTCTCGGTTTTTATTCAATTCAACGCCAATCCATTCGGGGAATAGTAAATAATTAGTAACTC
>JBMOHG010000440.1:0-3052 GCA_049317965.1 Paludibacter sp. | reverse complement strand
GATTCGCAGTCATATAAAGCTGTAAAACAGATAAATGCAAATCATAAACTTGTTTTGACGGGAACACCTGTGGAGAATTCTTTAACCGATTTATGGGCTCAGCTCAATATTGTAAACGAAGGTCTGTTGGGAAGTCAAACATCATTTAGAAACGCCTATTTAAATCCGATTATCAAAAATAATAAGGCAAAAGAGGATGCTTTATTACGTATAATTCAACCATTTATTTTGAGGCGGACAAAGGACGAAGTTGCGCCGGAATTGCCGCCATTGAGTCAGGAAACTGTTTATTGTGATATGACTGATGATCAGGAAATTGCCTACAACGAGGAGAAAAACAAATTACGCAGTAGTTTATTGTTGATTGACACAAATTTTGATCCTCATAAAATGGCATTTCTAACTTTGCAGGGACTAACACGATTACGTTTACTGGCTAATCATCCCCAACTGTTGAATTCTGATTATACAGGTGATTCTGGAAAGTTTGAGCAAATTATTATGCGATTCGAAACGCTTAAATCGGAGAATCATAAAGTGCTGATATTCTCATCGTTTGTGAAACATTTGCGTTTATTGGCAGCTCATTTCGACAAAGAAGCATGGAAATATGCATGGCTATCGGGATCAACACCTGCTGCTGCCAGAGAGGCTGAAATAGAGAGATTTAAATCAGACCCGGAAGTGAATTGTTTTTTTATTTCGTTAAAGGCCGGTGGAGTTGGATTGAACTTAACTGCTGCCGACTATGTTTTCATTATAGACCCTTGGTGGAATCCGGCTGCCGAAATGCAGGCATTGAGCCGTTCGCATCGCATTGGGCAAGATAAAAACGTAATGGTTTACCGCTTTATTTCGACAGAAACAATTGAAGAAAAAATACGAAATTTGCAAGATAATAAGTCGAAATTGGCTGAAACGTTTATAACGTCGACAAATCCATTAAAGGATTTGAACAGAGAAGAAATGGTGGAATTAATAACAGCCCCCTAAAAACCACCTTGGATTTAGTGAGCATAAAATAATAAAAAATGAAAAATAAAAGTGTTCAAACAGAGATAGATGCTTGCTATTTGTATCGCAAGTTAGCCGAGAACGAAACAGACGAAGCGGTAGCAAACGTTTTTCGTCAAATGGGTGAAATTGAGCAAAGTCACGCAGAAGCATTCGCCCGTAGAGAAAATATTTCCATTGAAAATCTGATAGTTCCATCGTGGCGTGCTAAAACGATGAATTTTATTGGTAAAGTTTTTGGTTATGACTATGTACTTGGTGCATTGATGGATACCGAAAAAAGTTTGTCGAATGCCATTATCAAAACCAAAGAGAAAAATAAAATGGAAATTACGGGTACAGAAACCAACCATGTAAAGATTCTTTGGTCAATTTTAGAAAAGGACAAAAATATCAGTGGTGCTCAACATGCAAAATTTGAAAACCGCCATCGATCAGTAGGTGGAAATGCTATTCGTGCTGCTGTTTTAGGCGGAAATGACGGACTGGTTTCAAATTTTAGTTTAGTAATGGGTGTGGCTGGAGCAACTACTAATCAACAGGGCGTATTGCTTGCTGGAATTGCCGGACTGTTGGCCGGAGCTTTGTCAATGGCTTTGGGCGAGTGGATTTCGGTAAAAAGCTCTCAGGAATTGTACGAAAATCAAATGGCAATTGAAATGGATGAATTGGAAACAAATCCCGAAGGCGAAGAACGTGAATTGGCACTGATTTATATGGCTAAAGGAATTCCTGAGGAACAAGCGCGAAAAATGTCATCCGAAATTATGAAAGACAAAACAAAAGCTCATGAAGTGCTTGTAAAGGAAGAGTTGGGTATAAATCCAGAAGAACTTCAAGGATCGGCAATAGAAGCGGCTTTGTATTCATTTTTCTTATTTACCATTGGCGCAATTATTCCACTTGCTCCGTTTATTTTTACAAACGGACTTCAAGCATTGGTCTTAAGTGTTTCGTTTAGTGCAGTAGGATTATTTTTGATTGGCGGTGCAATTACCTTATTTACAGGTAAAAATGTATGGTATTCCGGGATGCGTCAGGTTCTTTTTGGCCTTATAGCTGCAGGAATAACTTTTGGAATTGGGAAACTAATTGGGGTGGCTGTGGCATAATTTATGAATTCCAAAGATTATTGAAATTGATTTATAATAAATTGTGTAGTTTGAAAAACAATTCAGACTCATATACGTTTAAATGACTCAATTAAATTTCAATCATACAATATGAAAACCGTATTTATTTTTATCGCTCTTAGTATTCTCCTTTCAATTAATAGTTATGTAGTTGTACGAGGCTGGCAGGCATTACCTGTAGGTTCGAGCATCCGCCCAATTTATCTGGTAAGTGCTATTGGACTTTTTCTTATATTGGTAGCAGGTATGATATTTGGAAGTGAAATCCCTCAATACATAGCAAAAGTTATCACTTTTATTGGTTTTACCTATATTATTGTCTTTGTTTATCTAATGATTTCTTTTTTGATTGTCGATGTAATTCGTATCGCCAATTATTTTTTCCATTTTCTACCTGCAGGCATGGCCACTTTTCGGTTATGGGCAATGACAGCCACTTTAGCTGTTACAGCTGTTGCATTGGTGATAGGGAATTATAAATTCAATCATCCTCAAATAGTGACACTTAACATTGAATCTGACAAACCAACACAAAATAAGACTTTGAAAATAGTTGCGGCAAGTGATATACATTTGGGCATTAATATTGATAAAAAACGCTTGCAAAGCTATGTAAAAATGATTAATGACCAACATCCTGATATTGTTTTGCTGGCGGGAGATATTTCTGATAGATTGGTAATGCCAATCATTAAACAAAAAATGGTTGAAGAGCTTAGTTCAATCAAAACTACAAAAGGTGTTTTTGCCATTAACGGTAATCACGAACATTATGCCGAAAAACCAGATATTACAGCGGAATATCTCACATTGTCAGGCATAAAAGTGTTACGCGATGAGACTTTTTTGGTGGATAGTAGTTTTTATATTGTTGGTCGTGACGATAAAAGTAATCTGAATCGCAA
>JBMOHG010000439.1:0-3053 GCA_049317965.1 Paludibacter sp. | reverse complement strand
AATCAAAAAAAAGCTTCTACGTAATAATATATAAGAAATCCGGCTACAATAAGTTTTGAGATTGTACCCAGAAGTAAGCCAATAAATGCCCCAAACCCAGCCCTAATGGCTTCCTTGTTGGCTTTTCCAGCAATTAATTCACCTATAACAGCTCCCAGGAATGGACCCAGAATAATTCCGATTGGGCCTAAAAATATTCCAACCATCATCCCAATCATACTTCCCCAAATACCAAATTTACTCCCGCCAAATTTTTTTGTGCCCCAAATTGGAATTAAATAATCCAACACCTGAACTACAATAACTACTATTCCCCAGCCAATCAGAAATTGAGATGAAAACTCAGCTAATGAACTAAAATGCAATAACAAAATGCCTATATAACTCAGTGGCAACCCGGGAAGTACAGGTAAAATGCAACCTAAAAATCCAATAATTACAAGAATTCCTGCTAAAACGATAAGAAAAATGTCCATGATTCATTTATTTTGAAGTATTTTTTGCAAAGATAATCGAATGATGAATAATTCTGTATTACTTTCGCAACAAACTTATCACTTAACTCAAAAAATCTATTGCTTCTTTGAAAACATGATTAAATGCAGCATCTACCTCATTGCGATTAAATAATTTTCCCACAGGAAATGGATTTTCGTGAGAGTAATCGAACGAAAAATCTAGGACGTCAATATGTGATTTTGCAAAATCATTTCCCAAAGCTTCAGCCACTCCATAATAAGGCATTACTTTATCGTTGCTCAACGAAATTCCTTTAACTTTTTGTCCTAATTGACTGAAAAATAGCTCTCTTTCTGTTTTATTTCGTTCAATTGAAATCATAGAATTAAATGATTCAAAAGCTTTGTCACGTACATTATTAATTGTGTCAGTGGCAAAATCATTTAAATAGTAATTGTACAAACTCTCGTAAGCCATTTTATCCATTATGCAACGCGATTGTCCAAACATAGCACTGAATATTCCACCTCCACAGAATAAAAATAATTTCGATTCGGAAAACAAGTTTAAAGGATTGGTCATCATGGTGATTTCTGCCAGAAATGCTCCTATTGAATAGGCAAAAATATCTATTTGAGTATTTTCCACAAAAAGTGGATGAAGGCCTGATTTTATTTTTTGAAATAACTGTGTTAAGTCGCAAAGACTTTGTCTTCCGGAGTTGTAAAACCGAAATGGATTTTCGCTAATTCTCTCACTAAAAGCTACATTTGCAAAACTTAGTAATCGGTCATCTCCATTTCGTTGTCTTCGTAAGTTTAGAATACTACTTACTTCACGTGGGTTTATCCAACTTTGTGGCGAACGATTTACATGAAATGCAATAGGAAAAAGAATAACCGGCTTACCAGTTTTTTTACAAAGATATTCGGCCCATGTAAGATATTTATTCCAATTCCGCTCATTTAAACCATGCAACAATAATATCGCTTTATCAGATCTCTTTTTTCCAACTGGTAAAAAAACGGGATACAAAAAGGATTGATTCTCAAGAATTGAATTGTCATTTAACGATATAATTGATTTACAATTATCACTATTTTGAAGTTCGCTATTAAATGATAGAAACCGTATATCAATATTTGATTCTTCGAGATGAGAATCTATTCCCATTTGAAATAGTGTGTTTAAGTGAAGTTGCCGTTCGGTATAATTCATAATATGTTGCAAATGATTTGAATACAAAGTAACAGGCATTTAAATCAGTTTCCAATTTTATGGGAAAATTAATATGGAATTGGTGTGTAAACTTAAAATTTGGTACAAAAATTAAAATAACGGGGTGAAATAATTGTTGTTAGGGACGAGTTGTTGTTACTTTGATTAGAATAATATACCTTTGTGAATATTTTTTTGAATCAGGACAAAACTATGAATTCGAAAATCCCTGCATATTTTTATGAGAAATCCAATATTATTCGACTAATATTGCTCACTGCGTCATTTGCTTTATTGTTTATCAATATCTTTCAGCCTTTTGGTTCGAGGGGTTGGTATCCTTATATTTCTGATTTTAAATACTTTTTTTTCTCCAGTTTAATTATTCTTACCGGCATGTTGGTAGTGGTGGTGAGTCGATTAATCATGTTTTCAATTACTAAAAAACACAGTATTCAATACTGGCAATATGCATTGTGGGTGGCATCCGAAATTTTTGCAATGTCACTTTTCTTTTCACTTTTTGCCAAATTTATACCGGAAGAAGGGTTGAAACGTGATTTTATGGAAATATTTCATCAATCCATTGTAAATACCAGCTTGGTTTTACTACTTCCATATTCTATTCTATGGCTTTATTTCTCGTGGCGCGATAAGAATAACATTCTCGAAAAGATGACAAAAGAGGAACATTTTTCCGAAACTCCGAAAAAAAATCTTATTGCATTTCCCGACGAAAAAGGGGAATTGAAAATTACAATCGTACTTGAAAATTTGTTATATGTAGATTCTGCTGACAATTACGCCACCATTCATTATCTGAATAAGTCCAAATTATCTCATTTTTTGATACGAAATTCATTGAAATGGATGGAGGAAAACCTAACAAAAGAAAGTCCGTTGGTTCGTTGTCACCGATCCTTTATTGTAAATCTCGACAAAGTGAAAGTGCTGAGAAAAACCAAAGATGGAATATTCCTTGAACTTGATACCGAAAACACTCCCGATATTCCTGTATCAAAAACCTATTATGAACGTGTCATGACTAAGTTTTCAAAGTATTCTGTGTGATATTTTGGCACAATAATCATAAACATTCAAATCCTGATATCTAAAAAAGAATTGAACACAAAGCGTTTACAAGTAATAATTTTTAAAACAAGTAGCAAATTATTACTAACAATCTTATTTTACGAACTTATTCTCGAACTCCTGATCTTCCCTTTTTAAGGGAAGTCCCCGAAGGGGGATGGGTTTCTTGAATCTTTTTAAGGGAAGACCCCGTAGGGGGTTGGGTTCAAATTCTACTGTATATTGATAGTATTATTGTTTTTCAGCAAACCCTTCAATAATACTTCAAAACCTGATTGAATCAA
>JBMOHG010000438.1:0-3060 GCA_049317965.1 Paludibacter sp. | reverse complement strand
GAAGGCTTACAACATAAATTTGAAGAAATTTCTACCCTGATAACAGATCCCTCTGTAATTAGCGATATGAAGCGATATGTAAAATTAAACAAAGAGTATCGTGAATTACAGCGAATTATGGAAGCGCAACAACTTTACATTACCGCTTTAACACATTTAGCAGAAGCCAAAGAAATTCTTGACGGTGAAACAGATGTGGAAATGCGCGAAATGGCCAAAGCTGAAGTTGACGAAATTGAACCAAAAATTCCAGAGATGGAAGAAAAGATCAAACTTTTATTGATTCCTGCCGATCCGGAAGATAATAAAAATGCAATTGTCGAGATTCGTGGTGGTACAGGTGGTGACGAAGCAGCTATTTTTGCAGGCGATTTATTCAGAATGTATCTTAAATATTGCGAAACAAAAGGTTGGAAAGTTGAAGTTACCAATATAAGCGAAGGAACATCCGGAGGTTTCAAAGAGGTTATTTTTACAGTATCGGGCGAAAATGTCTATGGTACATTGAAATATGAATCGGGCGTACATCGTGTACAACGTGTACCACAAACCGAAACTCAGGGGCGTGTACATACTTCGGCGGCTACAGTGGCTGTGTTGCCCGAGATGGAAGAATTTGATTATGAATTAAAGGAATCTGATGTAAGGGTGGATACTTTTTGTTCGTCGGGAGCTGGCGGACAGTCAGTAAATACCACATATTCTGCTATTCGTTTGGTTCATATTCCAACTGGTACTACCGTTCAATGTCAGGATGAAAAATCGCAGCACAAAAACAAAGCAAAAGCTATGAACGAGCTTCGATCACGTTTATATGCCATTGAACATCAAAAATATCTCGACGAAATTGGTTCAAAACGAAAGACCATGGTTTCTACCGGCGATCGTTCAGCAAAAATCAGAACTTACAATTATCCTCAGGGTCGAATTACCGACCACCGTATCAATTTCACCATTTATAACTTGTCGGCATTTATGGGTGGGGATGTTCAGGGAGTGATTGACCAATTGATAGTGGCCGAAAATGCAGAACGATTGAAAGAGAGCGAATTGTAAAGATTTATTTGCCTAAGCGTTATTGATTGTCATTTTTAAAAATAGTAAATAGTAAATGACAAAATTGTAAATTTATATTTATGAAACCAGTTTTCGAAAAATGTTTATTTTGGGACGTTAATATCGACAAACTTGATATTGATAAAAAAGCCGATTTTGTTATTGCCAGGGTTTTCGAACGTGGTGATGTGGAGGATATCAGGCAATGCAGGAGGTATTATGGAGATGAGAAAATAGCATTAGCATTATTAAATATCAAATACTTACCTGAACATACTATGTATTTTGCGGCTGCCATTATCAACAAAGATATAACTGAATTTAGATGTTACAAACTGAGACAATTAAACCCGGAACTTTATCCGTATTAAAATCATTAATGGAAATAGATGAACTCAGTCAATTTAGTTTGGTTGGTGGAACTGCACTTTCGTTAAAGTATGGACATCGTTTATCCATTGATTTAGATTTGTTTTCCGTAGAAAATTTTGAGCGTGAGCCAATTATAAAGTCACTTGAAAATAAATTTGGAGATGATTTTGAGTATCGCGGAAATTTTGCAAAATGGGGTATCTTTTGTCAAATTGAAAAAGTTAAAGTAGATATAGTTCATTATCCACATGCTATAATCCAACCGATTGAAACAGATTCCGGCATTAGATTATATCACGATAATGATTTGATTGCAATGAAAATACAAGCAATTTTAGGTAGAGGTGTAAAAAAAGATTTTTGGGACATCGCTCAATTAATGGACTATTATTCGTTAGAAGAAATGATTAAATGCCATAAATCAAAATTTCCAAATCAAATGTTGGGCATCTCAATTCCTTATGCTTTGACCTATTTTGTAGATGCTGACGAAAGTGAAGACCCCGAAACAATCAGACCAATTACATGGAATGGAGTAAAATCAATTATAAAAGAAAAAGTTAGAGATTACTTAAAGTAAATAATGGGTTAATCAGTTAAATAGTAAATGGTAAATGACTAAATAGTAAATAAATAGATGACAAAACAAGAATTATTTGAAAATATACAACGCAAGAAAACATTTCTTTGCGTGGGACTTGATACGGATGTAAATAAAATTCCTGAACATTTATTCGACGAATCGGATGATCCAATATTTGAGTTTAACAAAGCCATAATTGATGCCACTGCCGATTTATGTGTGGCGTACAAACCAAATTTGGCATTTTATGAAAGTTTGGGTCTTCAAGGATGGGAAGTACTTGAACGTACTGTAGATTATATTCGCGAAAAATATCCTGATCAGTTTATTATTGCCGATGCCAAACGTGGTGATATTGGTAATACTTCAGCAATGTATGCCCGTACTTTTTTTGGTAATATGGATTTTGATTCAGTCACTGTTGCACCATATATGGGCGAAGATTCAGTAACTCCATTTCTTACTTATGAAGGTAAATGGGTCACATTACTAGCTCTAACATCTAATAAAGGAGCTTATGATTTTCAGTTTATGAAAGATGTTGAAACAGGTGAACGACTGTTTGAGAAAGTTCTAAAAACATCTCTCGGTTGGGGTTCTGACGAAAACATGATGTATGTGGTAGGTGCTACAAAAGCAGAAATGTTGACCGATATCCGTGCTATTGTTCCTGATCATTTTCTTTTAGTTCCCGGAGTTGGAGCACAGGGTGGTAGCTTGCAGGAAGTTGCTGAATTTGGTCTAAACAGCACTTGCGGATTGTTGGTAAATTCATCTCGTCAAATTCTTTATGCATCATCAGATTCAGACTTTGCCAAGGCTGCTCGTTTAGAAGCAGAGAAAGTGCAAATGGAAATGGAACAAATTCTTTTTGCAGCAGAACTGATTTGATTATTCGTATTTATCAATATTCTTCAAATTGAGACTTTTCTATTAAAATCTATATTGTCCGATAAAAATTTTAAGCATTCATACAAAACTCAAATATATCTATCTTTCCACGTAATTGAGTTATTAAAGGCTTACTTTTCGCACTTCTGTCTCTTTCC
>JBMOHG010000437.1:0-3061 GCA_049317965.1 Paludibacter sp. | reverse complement strand
CAACAATAAAAATGGAACGAGGATATTTTTCTATCAATTGCG
The DNA here is from genome assembly GCA_049317965.1 of Paludibacter sp. Lineage (GTDB taxonomy): Bacteria > Bacteroidota > Bacteroidia > Bacteroidales > Paludibacteraceae > Paludibacter. The sequence goes on along the minus strand of JBMOHG010000437.1, from coordinate 3,019 downwards.
AATTTTTTACAGCCCACCGGAAAGGGTTCAAAATGTATATGATGCTGTAATTGAACCCTGCAATTTATCCCGATTTTCGGGAGGGTTCTAAATTCATTCGTTGTTATTTCCCACCAGTGTCACTGGTGGCTATTCACATTAAATCCCGCAGTTTACCCCGATTGTTCGGGAGGATTTTTATATTGCAATGGGTAATGCAGCATGAAAGTCAGACTTAAAGTTAGGCTATCACTCATAAAGAAAAAAAAGTGTCCGAGGATTTAAATCTTCGGACACTTTTAGTTTATAAAAAAAATACTTAATGTGAAGCTACTACTTTATACTCTTCACCTTCGTAGAGTGGACCGGATGGTTTAGACCCAACATAAGAATAATATACTAGATAACAATAACTTATTACAGGCACTATCATTGCGTAGGCCATACTGTGAGTGGAATCTGAAATATAACCCATTAAAGGCGTCCAGATAGCGCCACCGATTATGGCCATAATAATCATTGAACCACCAATTTTTGTGTTGGGACCCAAACCTTTAACACCCAAAGCAAAAATTGTAGGGAACATTAATGACATAAAGAAGCTGGAAATTACCAATGCCCAAGCACCCAAAAATCCGGGATTAACAATAGCAGTTGTAGTAAGTACAATATTTATAATGCTGAAAAGTCCCATTAATTTGTTTGGTTGGAATTTGCGCATCAAAGCAGTTGAAACAAAACGTCCAATACCAAAAGCCAATAAGGTATACACAAGATATACACCTGCTTCTTTCTCAGGTTTTTGAAGGTAGTCTTTAATATATTGAATCAAAAAACTCCATGTTCCAACCTGAGCACCTACATAAAAAAACTGTGCCAAAATACCTTTTAAAAAGTGAGGATATTTCAATAATTTAGAGATATGACCGTGACCATCATCCGATTTATCTTTACTTTTTACAGGATTGTCAGTTTCAGCAGGGAATTTTACTTTCCAAATCAAAAATGCCCAAACCAGAATAATACAACCAATAACCATATAAGGTGGAATTACACGCATAATTTCGGTGTGTAAATAATCGTTATACGTTCCGGCCGCTTTCATAGTTTCAACCTGTACTGTAGAGTGTTCTACACCCGAAAAGATAAACTGACTTCCAATTAATGCACCCGTCATTGCTCCAAGTGGGTTAAAAGCTTGTGAGAAATTAAGTCGCTGAGCCGAAGTGTCAGGATCACCCAAAACTGCAATAAAAGAGTTTGCACCAGTTTCCAAAAATGCCAAACCACTGGCAATTACAAAAAGCGCCATAAGAAAAAGCTCAAACTTTCCGACCATGGCAGCAGGATAAAAAATAAATGCTCCGGTAGCAAAAAGCAAAAGTCCGGTGATAAGTCCTGTTTTGTAATTGTACTTATCCATTACCAAAGCAGCAGGTAAAGCCATTAAAAAATAACCCAAATAGAAAGCCGACTGAACTAAACCGGCCTGAAAACGGCTTAATTCAAACGATTTCATAAACTGAGGAATCAGAATATCGTTCAAATTATTGGGCATTGCCCACAAAAAAAACAAGGCGGTAACCAGAATAAAAGGAAGTGCATTCTCCTTACTAACAATTTTGTGTGTTGACATGGATTGAATTTTGAGTTTGTTATATGATTCTAATTAAATTTATCACTGTGCTGAACTGTGCTGCAAAAGTATACTTTCTTTTGCTTAATGAGTTTGGGTTTTTTATGTTTTAAAGCATATAATATTGACTTTTATTCTTTGTCAGGTTCATTTTATCGACAACTTCACTTTGTATTAACTTGTTTATAGTGTGCAAAATGAAGCTGTCAATAAATAATTATGAAATAATACTTGAGATTTTAAGTACTTATTTTGTTATTTCACCATCTAAATCCCATAAATCTTCCCAGCCTTTGGCCGATTGCCACAAGAAAACCTGCCCCTTAATCAACCGGCATTGTTTGTCGATTTTGGAAACAGCAACCATTTCTTCTTCTGTCAACGGACCCTCAGTAACACCTTTTAGATTGTTATACATTTTATCTGTCTTTACAGAAAATGGAATGGTAATCTGACCACGTTGCACAGCCCATTTGAGGCAAACTACGGCCGGATGTACTCCAAGTCGCTCGGCAATTGCCACGATGATTGGATCTTCCATATCAACAGTATCTTCGGGAGTTTTATCTCGCTCCGGACGACCAGGAGAACCAATTGGGCTATAACCAATCACTTCCACACCGTTATCTTTCATAAATTGATACAATTCCGGTTGCTGAAAGTGTGGGTGAATTTCCATTTCATTCAGTACTGGTTTAATTTTGCAATCGCGCAAAATCAGTTTCATCTTAGGAATGGTCACATTTGATGTACCAATGTTTTTCACCAAACCAGCTTCTACCAAGCTTTCCATTTGTGCCCATGTTTTCATATAATCGGCATGAATGTATGGTACTGAATTGGGCTGACGAGCAGTAACATCGCATTTTGGAGCATGAAAATTTGGAAATGGCCAGTGAACCAGGTATAAATCGAGATAATCAAGTTGTAAATCGGACAAAGTTTGTTTACACGATTCAACTACTTGTTTGTGTTTGTCGTTCCAGACTTTAGAAGTTATCCAAAGTTCTTCACGCGTAGTAATTCCTTCGGCAAAAACTTCCTGCAAAGCTGCACCGATTTCTTTTTCATTGCCATAAACCGAGGCACAGTCGATATGACGATAGCCCATTTTAATGGCTGTTTTCACTGCTTGTGCAATGGTTTCGGCATCGTAATTATCTGAACCAAATGTTCCTAAACCAATAACTGGAACTTTCGCACCATTTGAAAGCGTTTTGTAAGGAACTAATGATGGATTTATTGTTTCCATATATTTATATTTTTAGATATTAGAACCAAGAGTCAAGTCTATGCTCAACTCTGGTTTAATCGTAAATTGTAAATGAATAAATTGTCAATTATTTGATTTCTTCGTCAAAAACCACGGCTACTTTTCCGCATTTACCTTCGGCCATTAGTGAA
>JBMOHG010000436.1:0-3063 GCA_049317965.1 Paludibacter sp. | reverse complement strand
TAATGGCTTGAGCATAATCACCTTTACGATAAGCAATTTCACCCGAAATTCTATATATCTCTGCATTGTTTTTATTGTCAGGATTGTTCTTCAATAAATTTTCTGTCCGATCGTATAATTTATCGTATTCTTTTTGCGAATAATAAATTTGCACAATATAATATGGCACAATATTTTTGTAAGTCGGGTTTTCTTCCAGTTTCAGAAATTCGGGTAAAGCCACAGCATAATTCGACAAGGCATATTCGGAATAGGCATAATAATACGAAGCAGATAAGTTATAGCGGGTTTTCATCTCTTTCAATTCGTTGAAAATTATACGCGCCTGAACATAATCTTTCGTTTCGATATAGGCATATCCTTTGCAAAACATAAAATCAACCCTTTCGCGATTGCCCAGATGTTTATCGTTCACTTGATGAAAAGAATTTAATGCCAGTAGGTAATCTTTCTTTTCGTACTGTATCATCCCCAACATGAGGTAAGTACGATCGAAAAATGGTGTGTAAGGATGTAGTTCGATATATTTTTTAAGCAGTGCCGATGCATTTTCCTGATGCAATTCATAAGCATTGGCAGCAATATAATACGAAGCTTCTTGAATTTGACCAGCCTGAGTAACATCACATTGTTTCAGGAATTCCTCGAAACAACGATACGAAGCGGCATTTTTTCGCTGTTTGTAAAGCTCTTTACCTTCGTTAAAAAGCACATCCGATTGGGTGTAAATTTGTGTTTGTTGCGATCTTATCGAACTCAAAACTGAAATTACGAACAAACTTAAAACGATTACTTTTTTCATATCTTTATAGTAAGCCCCCTAACCCCCTAAAGGGGGAATAGAGAGTGGTTAGTTTCATCAATAATCATCTCCATATATGTCCAAATCCCGATAGCATACGGGATACTTTGGTCATGGGAGTTTCATTATTTATTGTGAAATATGTTTTTTATATTTATTTGACAAGTTATTATTAAATTGCAAATTCATATTTGAATTAGCACATTCTCAAATTCTCAAATTTTCAAATTATTTCATTTTCAAATTAGTTATCGCTTTACGAATTGACATTAGCCCAAATTGTTCTGGTTGAAGTTCGTCGATAGGGATATAAAAACATTCTGCTACATCGTCAGAGGGCACTAATTGACTGTTCTCTTCTAACTTGCAAGCAAAAAACATGTCAAGTGTAGGAATAATGAGTCCGCTATATTTGTATTGGTTCGGTAACGAGAAAAGATACTTTGCTTCCACTACTTTAGCTTTCAACTCTTCCTCAATCTCCCGAATAATGGCAGCTTCGGCAGTTTCATCGCCATCTACAAATCCACCAGGTAAATCCAAAGTGCCCTTAACAGGTTCTTTTGCACGTTTGCAAACCAATAATTCGCCTTTGTCATTCAAAATAAAAGCCGCTACTGCAGCCGATGCATTCATATAAAAAACAAAACCACACGCTTCGCAATGCTTCGATTTAATATTGTTTTCAACAAATAATGCAGAACCACATGCAGGGCAGTGTGTGAATAATTCGGAAAAATACATAAACAAAGATTTATTAATTACAATCAAAAATAAAAATCACTCAACTTTAACAATAACCAGAATTTTCGATGATAATTTTTGAAAGATTTTGGTCGCATTTTACATGAAACAAAGATACTACAATTTTGGAAATTGTCAAAGATTGAAACGCTTTGCAATCCGTAACGGTGCTGTTTGACCTTATTATTTCATAAAAAAATTGCTTATACCTCCCACAAAAATCAAACTTAGCAAATCTAAAAAAATCTACTTTGAACGTTTCACTTTTAATTCGCTTTATTCTCTTTCAAACTCTATGCCTAAAATAAAATATCCTTTTTAAAATTTGCCCACACAACAATGATTGTTTGAAATAATTGTATATTTTCCACTTCAAATATCATAAAAAATCGCTTTCAACAATTTTTAACCGCTCCAGCGATACTAATTGTGAATTTATGTTGTACTTTTGTACGACTTTTCCCAAAAACTGCTTTTTAGTTAACGAAGCGTACTATCATGAATAAAACAATTCTTGCCAAATCATTCCCGCACATTGCTGCTATTCTGCTTTTTATCTGTATTTCATTCATGTATTTCACTCCGGTTTTGGAAGGAAAACAGCTTATTGGTCACGATATCGAAAGTTGGATGTGTGATGCCAAAGAAACAGTGGATTATAATGCAACTCACGATGATGCTACACTTTGGACCAATTCTTTGTTTGGTGGCATGCCAACGTATCAAATTTCTATGACTCAACCTTACAATGTGTTGCAGTATGTTGAAAAAGCTATTCAAACTTTCCCAAGTCCAATATATAATTTAATGTTATATTTGATTGGATTTTACATTTTGCTATTGGCATTCAAAGTAAATCCATGGTTGGCCATCGTTGGTGCTATCGCCTTTGCTTTTGCATCTTACAATTTCATCATTATTGTGGCCGGTCATAATTCCAAAGCCATTACCATTGCTTACATGGCACCACTTATTGGAAGTGTGTTTATGGCTTTCCGCTCCAAAAAGCTGGTTGGAAGTTTATTGACAGCATTTTTTCTGAGTTTGGCCATTCGTGCCAATCACGTTCAGATTTTATATTATACGCTTATTATTCTTCTAATATTAGCCATTGTAGAATTTATATATAGCATTAAAGATAAGGAAATTGCAGCATTTTTTAAAACAGTGGGCATGTTACTTGCGGCAGCTGTAATAGCTGTGGGAATGAATGCCACTTCGTTACTCACCACTTACGAGTACGGAAAATATACCATGCGCGGCGAATCTAACGGATTAACCGTTGATACTCAAAACTCTCAACATGGACTGAATAAAGATTATATTACCCAATGGAGTTATGGAGTAGATGAAACCATGACTTTGCTAATACCTAATTTTAAGGGTGGAGCAAGTGGTGGAACTTTGACGGCTGACAGTGAGACCGGAAAAAAACTTAAAAGTTTCAATGTACCAAATGTTGACAAGATGCTGAAGGATATGCAATTGCCACTCTATTGGGGAGCACAGCCTTTTAC
>JBMOHG010000435.1:0-3064 GCA_049317965.1 Paludibacter sp. | reverse complement strand
CTTAATATAAAAACAACAAATTAATTGTTAACTTATTATTTATTCTTATGAAAACAAAACTATTTACTATTTTAATTGCAATGGGAATTTCTATTGGAATAACCACCAATGCAACCCAAACAGTTTCTGTTGGTGCAACAGGAACTTATCCATCAATTTCTGCAGCAATTTCCGGGGTAGGAACTATTACAGAATCATTAATCATCGAGCTTACTTCAGACTATGCACAAACTACCGATGATATTACAGCAATTGCTGGTGCTGATGCAACCAATACAGTTACCATTCGTCCGCAGGTAGGAGTTGTATCTCTTACTGTAGCCGGTAGTGCTGGTTATGTGTGGCGCATGAATGGTTGTCAGTATGTAACTATCGATGGTCGGGCAGGTGGCGAAGGAGCTGCTGTTTTGACTCTTAGAGCAGACACAACTGTAGCTTCTCCTCCTACAATTACTACACTTAATACCGCACTTAAAAAGTCAATTGCACTTCAAATTACAAATAGCTCATCCAACAATGTAATTCAGTATGTAAATTTAAGGGCTGCTACCAACGAAAGTTTTTGGAACGGTCAGCCAACTGTTGCTCCTACAATGGGAACTATAACACTTGGTGCCGGTTCTACCAATATTACTATTGATCATTGTGATATAGGACCATTACATGCTTATACTGGAACTCCTTCTGTAGCAATTGTTTCTGTAGGAACACTTGCATCACCAAACTCCGGAATCGTTATCTCTAACAACAACATTTATGATTATTTTGCCCGCGACCTGAATAAATGTCAAACAGTACCCGGAATGGGCGTTGGGGTATTGATTTATGACTACAATAGTAATTGTACAGTTTCGGGCAATAGTTTTTATCAAACTTTAGCCCGAAGTTTATATGCTAATCAGGCTAATGCAAAAACAGCTGCTATTGCTATTCAGAATGTATCTGGCAGTGGTTTTATTGTAAAAGATAATTATATTGGTGGTTCACAATCACAATGTGGTGGATCGGTGTATAGCAATACAATTGGTAACAATACAAGTTTCAATGCCATACATATTGGAGTTTCAAATACAGGTACATCCGCAGTCTATGGTAATACAATCAAGAATCTTTACATTTATGCACATTCGCCTATTGCGCAAATATATCAATCGGCAGGTATTTATGTTGGTGGTGGTAATGTTTTAGTAGGAATTAAAGAAGATGGAACTACAGCTTCTGCCAATATAATTGGAGATCAATCGGCTTCTGCTGTGGGACAAACCTCTGCAGCAATTACATTTACAGGTTCAAGTACCAATGCTGCTTTTTCGGCAATATTATTTAACTCGCTTGCAGGTGCCAATGTAAAAATATCAAACAACAAAATTGCAGGAATTTGCGTAAAAGCTTATGCAACATCTCGTACTTCTTCATTTATTGGAATTAATATTCTTGGAACAGGAGCATCTACAGCATTGATTGATAACAATGAAATCGGAAATAACGATACCGGAGTTGCACCAACATCCATGTCAATCCAAAATTATCAGGGAAGAGGTTGTTTCGGAATTTATATGAACTCTGCTGGTGCTGCTACTTCGGTAATGACTATTTCGAACAATAAAATAAACAATATGTATAAGCCAACTGAAGCTATTGTGACAACAAATCAAACTTATGTAAATGGAATTTGGTTCAATGCTTCCGCTATTGCATGTCCTGTTACTATCAACAACAATGAAATCAGGGATTTGGTATTCAGCTGTAACAGAATAAACGACACACAATATTATTGGTCTAGTGGTATTACTTTTGGTGGTATTGCAGCCGGCTCAGTTGTTAAAAACAATACTATTTACAATATCGAAGGTCAGGCTGCAAATTCGTCAAGTGTTATGGGAATTTGTTTATTACCAACGGCAAATGCTACAACAATAGATGTTTATAACAACAAAATTTATAATTTATCGTCTGATAAAACACGAAAGATGAGTCAGTATTCAACCGGTTTATCGGGAATATTTTGTAATAACTACAATGGAGCTGCCATTACACCAACTCTTAATGTTTATAACAATATGATTCGGTTGGGTTACAACCGTGCTGGAAATGAGCTTTCAACCTTCAGTACAATTGTTGGTATTCGCGACTCTATCAATACAACCGGTGCTGCCAAAGCAAATTATTATCACAATACAATTTATATTGGCGGCAGTAATGTTGTTGCTACTGATACTGTTCCTACATTCGGTATGAGTTTCGCCACATCAGCCACGAATGCTGTAGTGCGTAACGTAAAAAACAACCTAATTGTAAATGCACGTTCAAACGAAACAACAGGTTCCGGACATTATGCAATTGTTACAGGTTCGGCAAATGCGTTGACAAATTTCACAGCAACAAACAATAACTATGCAGTAACAGGTACTGGTGGTGTACTGGGACGTTTCACAAGCAAGACAGATGCTGCAACTTTGGTGGATGTTCAAGGTTACACCGGAGATGCTAATAGTAAAAACGTTACTCCGGTATTTGTTAATGCAACTGCTGTAACAGCAAATTTGCACTTAGACCCAACAAATTATCCTACAAATAGTTATCTGAATGCCGGAACATCGATTGAAACGATTACAACTGATATAGATAATGACTCAAGAGGAGGTGTTCCAACAATGGGAGCTGATGAATTTACAGGTCCGGGCACATCAGTAAGTAATGCTACTGATTCAGAAATCAAAATATACAGTAGCAATCATGATTTAATTATTTCAGGTGCAAAAATTGGAGATGTAATTAGTATTTTCAATGTGAATGGGCAAAGAGTTCACAGAAGTATTGTAAATGCTAATTTATTCACAGCACAGTTGTCAAAAGGAATTTATATCGTCAATATTATTTCGACCAAAGGAACAATTAACAAAAAAACATCAGTCAAATAATTTGCTAAAAAACTCATAAAAGAATTGCCCTGAAGCGAATGCTTTGGGGCAATTTCATAATAATGGGTTGTGGAAAAGAAAGACAAAAATTAGCTCTCAGATAGCATATTACAGGCTGGGTGAACTACTTCAAGTTAGCGAAT
>JBMOHG010000434.1:0-3065 GCA_049317965.1 Paludibacter sp. | reverse complement strand
ATTATGAGTTTTTCAACTTTTTGAAATAGGCCATAATCGGAGGCTAATCAAATATCAATATTATGAAACAAATCTGCAATTTATCAACTTTCACATTTTTGACAATTTATTTAATGATTATCTATGGTACAAGTTGTAAAACCGAAGACCCAAATAAGCCTAAATTGTTACCAGTTTTATCAACCTCAGCTATTACCAAAATAACACAAAACACAGCAACCTCTGGTGGAAATATAACTTCGGATAACGGTTTAGAAGTATCAGCACGTGGTGTTTGTTGGAGTTTAAAACCTAACCCAACTATTAATGACAGTGTAACTAAAGATGCTGCAGGCACAGGTGAGTTTGTAAGTAATCTTTCCAATCTTATTGCGGACACAACCTATTATGTAAGAGCTTACGCTACAAATATTGATGGCACAGCTTATGGCTTACAAGCAACATTTAAAACATTAGCTTCTGTATTGCCAGTACTTACCACAACCGTTATTTCAGATATTACTGTTTCAACGGCCACAAGTGGAGGTAATATAACTTTCGATGGTGGTTCTGCAGTTACAGCACGTGGTGTTTGTTGGAGTACAAATCCATATCCTACAATACTAAATGATAAGACATCGGATGGAGATGGTACAGGTTCATTTAAAAGCAATATTACCAATCTAATTACTGGAACAACATACTATTTTCGTTCCTATGCCACCAACAAAGTAGGTACTGGCTATGGTATTCAAACAACATTTAAAACACTATCCATTCCATCTCTTACCACTACAACAGCCACTTCTACTACTGCCACTACTTCTAATTCTGGAGGTAATATAACTAGCGATGGTGGAGCTACTGTTTCAGAACGTGGTGTTTGTTGGAGTACAAATACAAATCCAACAACAACTGATAATAAAACCTCCAACGGTACTGGAATAGGAGTATTTACAAGTTCTATAACTGGATTAACAGCAGGGTCTACTTATTACGTGAGGTCTTTTGCCACAAACAGTATTGGTACAGCTTATGGTAATCAAATCAGTTTAACTACCCAAAATGGTATAATTATTCTTACAACCACTCCTGCATCGTCAATTACCACAACTTCTTCTATTTCAGGTGGAAATATAACTAGCATTGGTGGCGTAGCTGTTATCGCTAAAGGTGTATGTTGGAGTACAAGCCCTAGCCCAACTCTAGACAACAGTAAAACTTCTGATGGCATAGGTATAGGGGTAGGTGTATTTTCTAGTTCAATAACTGGTTTAACAAAATTCACTACCTATTACGTTCGGTCTTACGCCACCAACAGTATTGGTACAGCTTATGGTAATCAAGTAATTTTTACAACAAACGGTACTGTTTCGGATATTGATGGTAATATTTATCAAACCATTATCTTAGGTACTCAAACATGGATGGTAGAAAATCTGAAAACTACTAAGTACCGTGATGGTAGTATTATAGCCAATGTAACCGATAATACGGCATGGGCAGCTTTATCTTCAGGTGCTTGGTGCGATAATTCCAACTTGGCAGCTAACGGTTCCAAGTACGGACATCTCTATAACTGGTATGCAACCAGAGACAGTCGAAACATAGCTCCAGTGGGATGGCATGTACCTACCGATGCCGATTGGACAACCTTAACTTCTTATCTAGGTGGAGAGAGTGTAGCTGGAGGCAAACTTAAAGAAGCAGATACTCTTAATTGGGCGAGCCCTAATATTGTTGCTACCACCACTACCGGTTTTTCTGCCCTTCCAGGTGGTTACCGTTACAACAATGGTACGTTCAACAAAGTAGGCGAATACGGTTTCTGGTGGAGTTCTAGCGAGAACAGTGCCAAGGATGCCGCCTGGTACAGGATCATGTACTACATCAACAGCGAAGTGTTCAGAAACTACAACAACAAGTTGTATGCTTACTCTGTGCGGTGTATCAGGGATTAATTTATTTTACAACAAATACTTATGTCTGATTTAAAATCAAATATCTTTAATGATTTTCTTCAACTTCAACAGGTTGAGAATTCTATTAAAAATTTAAATAATTATATTTGGCCTGTTTATAACAATTCAATTGATTTCGAACAATTTACTAAGGATATCTACGAGGTTTTTTTTCAATACTTTGGAATTTATCCTCCTAGTCCAATGATTTTAGTTAATGCCGAAAATGAGGTTTCGTTAAAATTCTATAGAGTAAGACCTTTAGAAGATTTTACAGACCTTTCATTAATTACTGAATACTCATATCCACCAATAAATAATGTCGTTCATAGAAGATGTAATTTCCCAAAGAAGCCAGTGTTTTACAGTTCAAACAATCCATATACTTCAATAAAAGAAGTTGTTAGAGAATCAGAAACAAATAACGAAACAATTTATCTACTTTCTGCTTGGGAAATCAACAAAAAATGTTCCATTAGAGTTGTTCCTTATTTATTTCAAAATTTACCACTTGAAAATGAATATAAAAAATTAGGTGCTCACGCTTTAGAAGAATTTAAACGAGTTCTTGAAAAAGAAAAACAATTAAATGAATCTCAGATTAATGGGTGTAAATTATATCTGCAATTTTTAGCTTCAAAATTTATTGAAGATAACCATAACATTTCTGCAGCGTTAGCACATTCAATACTTTATGCGAATATAAACTTACGTGCTGATATTTTTATCTATCCAAGTATTATGACTGATTTAAAAACTGTGAATATGGCAATACACCCAAATTTTGTAGATCAAAATATGGAATTAAAAAGAATATATTCTATTAAAGTTAAGAAAACTGATGATAAATTTCTAATAGGAGAAATTTCCATTAGGAATTATGCAGAAGTTAAGGATGGTGTTATAATTTGGCGAAATTCTGATGTAAATGATAAAGACTTTTGGGAATTCAGCAAAGATGATTTTCATCGTGACACATCGAATACGAAATTATAAATTTCTTTCAAAATGCAGGGAATCGTCGTTGGGAACCAAAAGTCTTGAGCTTGTATCTTCATTCTGAAAATTCAAAAATTCTGTAAATTCTGATTCTGACATTTGAATATGCAAGTTGCAATAAGAAAT